>CALISW010000001.1 GCA_938041655.1 uncultured Thiotrichales bacterium
GCCTTGATGGCGTCTTCTGCTAACACCGAGCAGTGAATCTTAACTGGCGGTAAAGCCAGCTCTTCTGCAATTTCAGTATTTTTTATTTCTTTGGCTTGATCCAGAGTTCTACCTTTAACCCACTCTGTTAACAAACTCGAAGAGGCTATGGCACTACCACAGCCGTAGGTCTTAAATTTCGCATCTTCGATTACACCTTCATCGTTAACTTGAATTTGAAGGCGCATGACGTCTCCACAGGCTGGTGCTCCCACCATACCGGTCCCTACGTGTGAATCGTCTTTGTCCAATGAACCGACGTTGCGGGGTTTTTCGTAATGTTCAATAACTTTATCGCTATATGCCACAGGTTTTTCCTCTAATTATCATGGTCAATATGGGGTCAGTGTTCTGCCCATTCAATGGTGCTTAAATCTATTCCATCTTGATGCATTTCCCACAACGGCGATAAATCGCGCAAACGTGAGACTGCATCTTGCACCAGGTTAACGGTGTAATCTATTTCTGCTTCTGTTGTAAAACGACCTATCGAGAAGCGAATTGAACTGTGCGCCAACTCGTCTTCACGCCCGATCGCTCGTAATACATAACTGGGCTCTAGTGAGGCTGAAGTACAGGCCGAACCACTGGAAACCGCAATGTCTTTCAATGCCATAATCAGGCTTTCACCTTCAATGAAGTTGAAACTAACATTTAAATTGCCGGGTACACGCTGATCAAGATCGCCGTTCAGGTAAACTTCTTCAATACTTGACAGCCCCTCCCACAAACGGTTACGAAGCATGTGAGCACGCTCGTTATCTGCCGCCATCTCTTCTTTGGCAATGCGGTAAGCCTCGCCCATGCCAACAATTTGATGCACTGCAAGTGTTCCGGAGCGCATGCCACGCTCGTGTCCACCACCATGCATTTGTGCTTCCAGCCTGACTCGTGGCTTGCGTCTAACATACAGCGCGCCGATACCTTTGGGGCCATAAGTTTTATGTGCAGTCAGACTCATCAAATCGACTTTCAGATTTTGCAGGTCAATCTCAACCTTGCCGGTACTCTGAGCCGCGTCCACATGATAAAGAATCTTACGTGAGCGACAGAGCTCGCCAATCGCCTCGATATCTTGGATAACGCCTATCTCGTTATTAACATGCATGATAGAAACCAATGTGGTGTCATCACGCATAGCAGCTTCAAGCTTGCCAAGGTCTACCAAGCCATTTTCTTCTGGGTCCAGATAAGTAACTTCAAAGCCTTCACGCTCGAGCTGGCGGCAGGTATCAAGCACTGCTTTGTGTTCGGTTTTACAGGTAATGATGTGCTTACCTTTTTTCTGATAAAAGTGAGCCACACCTTTAATAGCTAAATTGTCTGATTCGGTTGCACCGGAAGTAAACACGATCTCACGTGGATCTGCACCGACCAGATCAGCAACCTGTTGGCGTGCCAGCTTGACGGCATCATCAGACTCCCAGCCAAATACGTGACTGCGCGATGCAGGATTACCAAATGTATCGTCACGCGTCAGATACTTTGCCATTTCAGCAGCCACTCTTTCGTCAATTGGAGAGGTTGCACTGTAATCAAGATAAATAGGAACTTTAGGCTGACTCATTTGCTCACTCCAACACGCTTCGACATCACAGATGGCATTTCGGTGACGGGGAAAATATCTTGTTCGACACCATCCTGACGTGCAGCAATTCGCTTAATCGAGCCGCGTGAGGCCAGCTCTGCCAGACTAATACCAGCGAGGAATTCCTGAATCTGGTTACTCAAGTCCTGCCATAAATCATGGGTCAAACATTGCTCGTCGTGCTGGCAATTTGCCGCGCCGGAACAGTTGGTGTTGTCAATGTTTTCATCAACCGCGAGGATAATATCCACTACCGCTACATTTTCAGGGGCATCATTCAACGAATAGCCACCACCTGGTCCACGCGTACTGGCAACGAGACCACGACGACGTAGTTTGGCGAACAGCTGCTCTAAATATGAGAGCGAAACATGCTGACGTTCAGCGATATCACTCAGTGAAACAGGGCCTTCATCCATGTGGATGACCAGATCCAACATTGCTGTGACCGCATAACGGCCTTTTGTGCTTAATTTCATCACACGATTATAGAATAACCAACTATTTTAGTCAATTATTATAGGGGATCTAAGTGCTTGAAATAATTAGATTTAATTATTATCGAAACATAATCTGCAGATTTTTAAAATCAACTTTACGACTTGATTTTTTGCTCAATGAGAAGCTGCATTTCATCTAACTTCTGATTGAGTACATCAACCTGCTGATTGAGAGCATTGATTTCATCAGCATTCGGGTCTGGCATATCTTCATGCATACCATAGGGCTCAAACTCTGCAGCTGCTTCAGCAATATCTGCAACACATGCCTGACCAACAATTTGGGCGGGAATTCCCACTACTGTTGCACCATCTGGCACTTCCTTGAGCACTACAGCGTTAGATCCGACACGAGCCCCTTTACCCACAGTAAATGGGCCTAGAATTTTGGCACCGGCACCGACAACCACATTATCCTCGAGAGTTGGATGGCGCTTACCTTTCTCGAGACTGGTACCACCAAGAGTCACACCCTGATAAAGAGTGACGCAGTTTCCAATAATGGTAGTTTCGCCAATGACTACCCCCATACCGTGATCAATAAAAAATCTTCGCCCGATTACTGCTCCAGGGTGAATTTCAATTCCCGTGAAGATACGTGCGACATTGGATATCACACGCGCCAACCATTTAAGCACGCCCCAATCCAGACCCGTCCATAGAGAATGAGTAAGACGGTGTAACATCACAGCCCAAACGCCAGGATAGGTTGTCAATATCTCAAAACTGTTCCGTGCTGCAGGATCCCTCTCCTTGACGCAGCTAATATCTTCTCTTACTCGTTCAAACATGCTTCTCTCGGGAAATAAGGGGCTTGGTTAGGGACACTTTAACGTACGTAAAATGGATTACAAGTGTTTCCGGATTGAGCGCAGAATTCCATGCAACATTTTAATTTCTTTAGAAGTTGGAAGAGCTCGCAATAACAATCGGCGTAAATGAAAACGAACCAAGCCGGGATGATCAACTTCCAGATATCCGGTTTGTTGCATCACTTGATCGAGCTGTTGAAGAAAAGCATCCTGATCGCCCATACTGGCAAGCTCGGTTTCTTTATCATTCTCCGGTGGACTCTGACTATCAGAGAGCAGACGTAGTTCGTATGCCAGTACTTGTACCGCAGCAGCCAGATTGAGCGAACTGTATTCAGGATTCACGGGAATACGAATCAACTGATGGCAACTTGCCAACTCCTGATTATCCAGACCGCTACGCTCTCTACCAAACAAGATTGATACTCTCCCGCCGGCTGCAACCTCGTTTGCGACCAACTTTGCTGCTTCACGTGGCGACACAATTGGCCATTTTTCGGAACGGTCTCTGGCAGTTGTTCCAAACACCAGGGTACTTTTATCGATAGACGTACTGATTGAATGTGTAACATCAGCGCTTGCCAGAACATCATCAGCTCCAGCCGCACGCGCCGTCGCTTCAGCAGATGGGTAGTCTTTCGGTGCGACCAGTTTCAGACTATTCAACCCCATGGTTTTCATAGCTCTGGCGGCCGCACCGATATTGCCGGGATGCGAAGTCTCGACCAACACAAACTCTATCTTTGAAGCGAACAATGACATAGGAAATTCCAGCAATATATATGTTATTCTCAGCGCCCCGAGGATGCCCACACGAGAACACCATGCACCCGATGCTAAACACTGCAATACAGGCGGCACGAGCTGCCGGGCACATCATACTACGATACGCCAATCAGGTTGACTCGATCTCGGTTGAAAGCAAGAGTCGCAATGACTTTGTTACGGAGATTGATCGCGAAGCCGAAAAAGAGATTATCTACAAATTAAAACGGGCCTATCCTGATCATGCTTTTCTTGGTGAAGAGTCTGGAGTTACTGGAGAAAAAGATGCAAAACACCAATGGATTATAGATCCACTGGATGGCACCACTAATTATCTCTATGGCATTCCGCATTACGCTATTTCGATTGCGCTTAAAGTCGATGGCGTGCTGGATCAAGCGGTTGTTTATGATCCATTGAAAGAAGAGCTATTTACCGCCAGTCGCGGTAATGGCGCACAACTTAATAATCATAAAATTCGGGTTTCCGCCAGACGCACGATGTCTAACGCACTAATAGCAACCGGCATTCCATTCCGCCCCGAACATGATCTGGAGCAATGGCTGGACGAGATTAAAAAAGTTCAGCCTGAAACAGCTGGCATTCGACGAGCCGGTGTTGCGTCACTGGATCTCGCTTATGTGGCAGCAGGACGATTTGACGGCTTTTGGGAACATGATCTGAAGAGCTGGGATATAGCAGCCGGGGTTTTACTGATTCTGGAGGCTGGCGGGCTGGTCAGTGATTTGCAAGGCAATAACGATTACTGGAAATCCGGCGATGTTATGGCCGGAAATCCTCGGGTACATGCCGAACTAGCTAAGCTACTTGCTTAAGGGATATTGTCCAGCTCTTCATCATCCTCATCAGGGATTAAGTCCTCTGGAGTAACCCCCATCAATGAAATTGCTGTACTGGCAACAAAGATTGATGAATAAGTACCGATTAAAACACCCACGATCAAGGCTACAGCGAATGAATGTATGGTCTCGCCACCTAGTAAGAATAATGTAACCAACACGATCAAAGTTGTTATCGATGTCATCAAGGTTCGTGACAAGGTTTGATTTACAGAAGTATTAATCGCCTCATCGGTTGAAACGCGGCGCATACCACGGAAATTTTCACGAATTCGATCAAATACAACAATGGTGTCGTTAAGTGAGTAGCCAATAACCGC
>CALISW010000002.1 GCA_938041655.1 uncultured Thiotrichales bacterium
TCAATCACTTTGGCTGGTTCCGGCTTTGGTTCTGGCTTAACGACAGGTTCCGGCTTTGGCTCAGGCTTGGGTTCCAACTTAGGCTCTGGCTTCGGTTCAGGCTTGGGCTCCGGCTTTTCCTGCACTGGAACAACAGGCTCTACTACAGGAATCTCGGCTTTCGCAACTGGCTCCGGCTCAACCACAGGTTCAATAACCGGAGCTGGCTCAGGCTTAACCTCTGGTACGGCAGACTGAGCTTCTTTCAGCTCCATCTCTGCTTCACCAACATTACGTTGTAATTCATTCAGCTGTTCATCTTTAAGCTGAATCATGCGGTCTTTACTTTGCAGCAATCCTTCCAGCTCAGCCACACGCGACTCAAGTTCGGACTTCTTACGATCAGCAGTTCGTAATTGTTCCTGCGCGAGCTCAACCTCATTCTCCAGGTCACTGACACGACCGGCATCAGCCAGAACAGTGCCTGCAGTACCTTGACTTGCCTTGGGAACTACAATTTCTAAATCCGGGTTTCTGGTGGATGTTGAAGCAGATGTATTGGTGTTACCACGATTGACTGCTTGATTGTTTCCTACCGCTTGCTGAGCTACCGCCACATTCGACATTACACCGCTGTATTGTCTCCAGAGATTATGCTGATCCTGTACTTCTGCCAGAGCTTCTCCGCGAGCGATGTTGGCAGCCGTATCCAATTCAGGAATACGTAACACATAGCCACTCTTGAGGCGATTAATATTGTTATCGATGAAAGCCTCAGGGTTTTCTCTAAGCATGGCGATCATCATTTGTGAAACAGATACGCTGTCACCACGATGAGCCTGAGCGATATTCCAGAGCATGTCGCCACGCTCAACCTTATATTCACCGAAGCCTACGTTGTAGTAGCCATCATCTGAACTACTGGAGTAATCTGATTCATTACTTTGATAGGTGATGCCGGCGCTATCGTCTACTGAGTAGTCCGATTCAGTATAGGTACTTGACGCTGTTTCACTATAGGGCTGGTAGTCACTCGCTTCTTCCGTATAACTGTCGCTGCTGTAATCGGTGTAGTTACTTCCTGTGCTGTAACTTTCGCCACCGTCCATAGGAAAGGTCTGAGCCATCGGCAATGAATCCATATAGGCATCGCCAGTTGTGCCTGCAGTGTAACTGCCTTGATCAGACGTATAAGTCGCAGTCTCATAACTACCGCTGTCGCTATACGTATCAGCACTGTTACTATCAGTGTACGTATCAGCCGAGTCATAACTTGTGTTGGTGTTTACATTATCAATTTGACTATAAGGAACAAATTCACCACCGGTTGAAGATGCATAGCTATCGTAACTCGATTCAGTCGATGCATAGCTGTCGTAGTCACTGACATATTCTGAATCTGTAATGCCACTGGAAGGTGCTGCAATCATGCTGGTGCCACCAGCATCATAGGTTGGTGGATCAAGCAAGGCCGTGTACTCGCGCAAGAAGCGACCACCAGGCCAGGTAACCTCAACCACAAAATTAAGGAACGGCTCAACCACTGGTCCAGGAGAGGTAATCTTGATAACTGATTGACCATTTTCAACCACCGGATTAAAAATCAGGTCGGTCAACATCACCGGACGCTCTATACCGATCTCGTCAAATACTTCTGACGGTGCAATACGAACTTCAATATCATTTATATCAGCTGCGGGAACCTGTACCAGCTCGATGTTAGCCGACAAGGGTTGGTTTAATGCGGAGTTGACCTTGAGCTCACCAAGTCCAACGGCATTTGTAATGCTGGGAAGACAGATTCCGAATAGAATCAGCCAACTAAGTAGTCTACGCACAATATCCCTCTGCTTTTATTGAATATCCAATTTCACCCGAATACATCCGGGGGTACTACTGTAAATTTACGCGCTAACTATAGATTAAAGGTGGTCTTTTATCAAAACCTCAGCTATCTGAATGCTGTTCAAAGCAGCACCTTTTCTTACATTATCAGACACAATCCACATATTTAGACCCAGCGGGTGAGAAATATCTTCACGGATGCGCCCGACGTAGGTTGGATCAGCCCCTGCAGCCTCACTTACGGCCGTAGGATAGCCCCCGTCTACGTGCTCATCGACGACTGTGACGCCGTTTGCATTTTCAAGCAGTTTTATTGCATTTTCAGCGGTGATTTTCTGTTTGGTTTCTATGTGAACCGCCTCGGAATGGCCAAAAAATACGGGCACTCGAACGGCGGTAGGATTAACCAAGACGCTCTCATCACCGAAAATTTTATGCGTTTCCCACACCATTTTCATTTCTTCTTTGGTGTAGCCGTTTTCCTGAAAAACATCGACTTGCGGTATGACGTTAAACGCAATTTGTTTTGGCATAACCTCGGGCACCACCTCGCGTCCGTTGAGTAGCTGAGCCGTTTGCCCTGCCAACTCTTCGACTGCCTCTTTACCAGCACCAGAAACCGCTTGGTAAGTTGCAACATTAATGCGAGTGATTCCAACCGCATCGTAAATTGGTTTTAGTGCCACCAACATCTGGATAGTTGAACAATTGGGGTTGGCAATAATTCCGCGCGTGGTGTGATCCGCAATCGCTTCCGGATTCACCTCAGGCACAACCAATGGAATGTCATCGTCATAACGATATTGCGAAGTGTTATCAATTACCACACAGCCAGCCGCTGCGGCTTTTGGTGCATAGATTTCAGATATTGAAGCACCAGCCGAAAACAAACCTATTTTCACCTTGCTGAAGTCAAACGTATCCAGATCTTCAACCTTGAGTGTTTGCTTACCAAATGAGACTCGCTTACCGGCAGAACGTGAACTTGCCAGTGGATACACCGTACCGACCGGAAAATCTCTCTCTGCCAGAATCTCGAGCAACGCTTCACCCACTACACCGGTAGCACCAACTATTGCAACATCATATTTTTCCATCTTCTTCTCACCATAATCTAAAAACAAAAAGCCTGCTGGTCTTACGACCAGCAGGCTTGTAAAACGCTAAGGTCGCTCTCAGTCTTCTACTGGATACGTTATCGCATCCGGCAAGGTGGTGTAGGTCGTGTCGCCTTCATACGGCGTTGTATAAACCTCACTGTCCTGATATTCGGTTTGAGCGGCTGAATAACTATCTGATGAGTAGCTATCGTAAGAAGGAAGAGAACTGTTTGACTGATAGCTTGTATCAGGCTCATAGGTAGCCGGCACTTCAACGACGTTTTCGGGCGGCAACCCTTCAACAATCACATGATTATTGTCCAGCCCCTGCATTTTACGGCCCAACAACTCAAGGTCTGCACCAACACCGCGGGCGGTGTTACAACCACTGACTAAAAATCCAACACTCACCAATAATAAAAGATTAACCAATTTCATAATACTGCTCCATAAACATTCTTAATGTTGCCCGGACTTACCGGCCAACTCCACACTCCCCCGCAACACTCTTATCAGGTTTATAGACCCTGTGATTGCTTAACAATTCGTAATATAGGCTATTTACTGCTATAAGTCTAATTCATATTAATCATATTTTGTATAACTAATAGTTATAATGGAAATCTCTCACCTCCAAGCTTTCATCCATATTGCAGAAAGCGGCTCATTCTCGGCAGCAGCGAATGATCTGCACCTGACCCAGCCTGCAATAAGTAAGCGGATTGCTAATCTGGAGCAACAGTTTGATGTCCGTCTGTTTGATCGTGCCGGGCGTACCGTCAAGCTAACCGAACCAGGACGTCTGCTACTACCCAAAGCCCGTGAAATTCTCTCTACGCTAGAGCTGAGCAAGCAATTAATTGAAAACCTGGGGGATAAGGTAAGGGGAAACCTGAATCTGGCGGTTACCCACCACATCGGCCTGCACCGACTGCCAAAGATCTTGAAGCACTTTCGGAACACCTATAATGATGTTGCACTTCAACTGGAATTTATGGATTCAAGTGAGGCCTGCGAACTTGTTGAGAGCGGGACTGCTGAAATGGCGATTATCACCCTGCCTGCAAAACCTTCTGGCAACCTGATTAGCACACAGCTTTGGCATGACCGACTGGTCTTTGCCGGCGCTCTGAATCATCCCGCCGGGAAAGAAACCAATGGCTCTTTGGATACACTCACACAATACGACGCGATCTTGCCCGACCGGGGCACCCTTACCCGAAAACTGATCGACCGCTATCTGGATAGGTTTGATTGTCAGGCGAAAGTTACGATGGAAACCAATTATCTGGAAACACTACGCATGATGTCCAAAATCGGGATTGGCTGGACGGTTCTGCCTGAAATAATGATTGATGAATCTGAAATGCAGATATTCGACTTTGTTGAAAGCGACATCAGCCGCAAACTGGGCATCGTAAGAAACAGAAACCGCAGCCTGAGCAATGCTGCCAGAGCCATGTGCGAAGCACTGGTTAACGCTACTGAAACAACCCATTAAGTCTGCTGACTTAAGGGCCTACAGTTACTGCCAAATTTTCTTCCACGATTGACACACTGGAATTTTTCTCCAACGCCGCAAAGTACGCTTCTACTTCACGTAAACCATAACTACTGGAGAGTGTTTTAGCATTAGCTTCGTTGAATTCACCGGTAATCTGATTGACAGCGTCCAATGCCAATACCACCTGATCACCCGACCTTAGAGATAACGTGGTGTAGTTAGCAGCACCTTCTGGAGCAGGCATGCGAAACGCCTGCGTTATGATTGAGGGGTCAAGATCGCGTGCACGGCGTGATAACGCCTCTTTCGTCGTAACCTCAAGTTGCTCAGCTTCCGCTAACGCCCCCAGGGTGGAACCTGACTCAAGTGCGTTTACCAACTCAACACCCTTAGCTGCTGCAAGTTCACGTGACTTTTGTTCTTTCAAGCCATTCTGTATTTGTTCTTTAACTTCTGCCAATGGTAGTTGTGCTGGCGCTTTACTATCCACAAAACGCATCACTACCTGACTACCGTTTTGTAAATCAATGATGTCACTGTTTTCTTTTTGATTAAAAACCCGGTCAGCAAAGGCAGCGGTAACTACAGCAGGATCTGATGCTATACCAGGTCCGCCCTGTCGTGAAAACCATTCTGAAGTTTGTACTTCAAGATCCAGCCCCGATTCGCGCAGGTTGATATTTTCATAACTAACGTTAACCAGCTCGGTACTCGCATCCTGATACAAAACATCAGCTTCACGAGCGCGATACTCCTTCTCGACTTGAGCTTTCGCCTGCTCAAAGGCTAACTGCTCGCCACCAAGGATGCCGTCCACCTTCGCAATTTGATACCCCAGTGCGGTTCGAACTGGTGCTGTGTAACTACCCTCTTCCAGAGCGAAAATAGCGCGCTCCAGATTAGGGTGCAGATCACCCAGGAATATTTCACCAAGGTCACCACCATTGGCTGCAGACAACTCATCCTGACTGAACTGTGTTGCCAGCTCGGCAAAGTCGCCCCCTTCGGTCAAGCGCTGATACAAATCTTCTGCTGTTTTCTTCACAGATGCATCTTGTTCCGGCGTCGCATTCTCACTCAGGCGATAGAGTATGTGGCGAACATTTCTGGATTGAGAGGAACGAAAGCTCGCTGGCTCCTGTTCATACAAAGTACGTAGAACATCGTCATTAACCTCTACACTCGCTGCCAGTGCCGCATCATCCAGCAACACATAATCCACCTTGACCTGCTCAGGAGACATAAACAATGCAAGATTTTCATCGTAATAAGTTTGAATCTCGGCATCACTGACACTGGCTGTTTCTAACAAGGCTGCTTTGCTGATAGTAATCATTCGCAAACTGCGCGTTTGTTGTTCCAGGCCAGAATACGACTTGATGGCAGCTGCAGGCACCAGCGCGGTTGAAGCGATGCTAGAGCCAACCTGGTCCACCTTGAGATTGTTGCGAAATGATTGCTCAAAACCCAACTTGCTTTGACGTTGTACCTGTAGCGCCTGATCGTACTTGGCTGAACTAAAGGCACCATTTTCCTGAAACGCTGGCTCCGACTGGATGCGGTCTACTAACATCGCATCCGATATTTCGTAGCCGCGCTTGTCAGCTATACCGCTAACCACAGTATTACGCACCAGACTATCAAGCACATCTTTCTTGAAAGTATCAGATTCAAACACAGAGGCTGGCACACTCGAGCCATAAATTTGACGAACTTGCTGTTGACGTTGCAACAACGCGTTCTGATATTGATTTTGACTTATCTCAACACCGTTCACTTCGGCAACTGGTGGCACATTCCCACTACCGAGATAACTTTGTACACCCCACAGGGAAAACACTAATATGATCAAACCCAGGATGATATAGCCTACCCAACCCAGGAGCCTGTCTCGTATTGATAGCAGCATAATTTCAGTATTCTATTTGGTTATATTTAAAGTTTTGCCAATATGAAAAGGGGCGCAGTGCGCCCCTTAAACATTTGGCGGAGTGGACGGGATTCGAACCCGCGACCCCCGGCGTGACAGGCCGGTATTCTAACCAGCTGAACTACCACTCCAATTTACAGCTTGATTGGTGGGTGCTGAGGGATTTGAACCCCCGACCTCCTCCTTGTAAGGGAGATGCTCTACCAGCTGAGCTAAGCACCCTTGCAAATCAAGGGCGCGCTAGTTTAAGGCATCCTTAAGGGCTTTACCAGCCTTAAAACTAGGCACATTACTCGCTTTTATCTGAAT
>CALISW010000003.1 GCA_938041655.1 uncultured Thiotrichales bacterium
TCCAGGATCGAATTCGCCACTCGATCTCATGATCGCCCGGACTTTTGGCTTCTTTGTGACGTGCAATCGTATTGATATAAGAAGTATTAGCGGTATAAGGCAGATCTATACCCGACTGCCTCGAGTGTGCAACCAAACGTTCAATAATGTAATGAGCGCGCTGCTCACCTGCATTTTCAATAAGAGCATCAAGCGATTGAAGCCACTCTTCTGTTTCGAGGCTGTCTGAATCCTGCTTGTCATCAATTGGCGCCATGCAACTTCCTTATCATTTGTTATTTAAATGGTTACCATACTTATAAGCTATAATAGCATATTCTACCTGAGAAATCATTCTTAACCCTCTGAAATAAACAAGAAATGAGTAAGTTTTGATCTCGCGCTCAGCTATGCTTACAGCATGGATAAATTCAATGATTTCATCCCCATGGGGCAGCGTTTTCGGGGGTTTTTGCCAGTTGTAGTAGATCTCGAAACCGGCGGCTTTAATCATCAAACCGATGCATTGCTGCAAATAGCTGCAATCCCCCTGCTTAAAGATGAAAAGGGGCAGCTATATCAGGGTGAAATGAGTACAGATCACATCGTCCCCTTTGAGGGCGCTAATATGGAGCCAGAATCGCTCGCTATTTGCGGCATAGACCCCTATCACCCACTCAGGCTGGCAATTGATGAAAAAGATGCGCTAAACAAGGTTTTCAAGCACGTCAGAACCGCGATGAAACAAAATGACTGTAATCGCGCAATTTTGGTTGGACATAACGCGCATTTTGATCTCAACTTCCTCAATGCAGCGATTGAGCGCACCTCTATCAAGCGCAACCCGTTTCACCCGTTCAGTGTTATGGATACCGTGACCTTGGCAGGCATGGCGTATGGGCAAACCGTGCTGGCGCGAGCAATCGAAGCAGCAAAGATCAAATGGGATGAAGACGAAGCCCATTCAGCCATTTATGATGCTGAAAAAACGGCAGAATTGTTCTGCACCATTTTAAATCGCTGGAATAACCTAAACAATTTTGCGCCGGCGGGCAATAACGACTAAAATAAACACTGCTCCAGTAGATCTCTCACTGCTAGGAACCATTTGCTACATGGACATCATTAACAAGTTTTCTTCAGAAGCGCGGAAAGTTTCCGAGGATGAACTGTCGATCATTATTGTGGATGACATGCACTTCAGTCGTGCCGTGATTCGACAAACACTCAGTGAATTTGGCTACAGCGATATACGCGTTGCATCCAGTGGCGCAGAAGTATTGCGTATGCTCGATATGCGCGCTGCCGATGTACTGCTTGCAGACTGGGTAATGCCAGAAATGAATGGCCTGGAGCTAACCGGCTCGGTTAGAGAGCTCGGCAAATCACGTCACTGGTACACTTCGATTATTTTATTTACCACCAAAGAAGGCACTAACGCCATTGGTGAAGCGTTCAGTCACGGTGTTGATGATTACATTAACAAACCGGTTAATTCATTCGAGCTTCTTGCCCGGGTTTACTCAGCAGGTCGTGTAGCCAAACTACAAAACAAGTTACTGCAACAGTCTGAAGCGTTGCACAATCTTCAGTCGCACCAGGAAACATTAATAACTCTTGATCTGTTAACCGGCTTGCCGAATAAACATGAATTTCGAAAACGCCTGGATAATTCGATTAAGCAATCGAATACACGCGGTGGAAGCTTTTGTGTGGCGGTCATCAAGGTAGCCAATCTGGAAGATATCAATGACCACTTCGGACACGAAGTTGGGGATCAAATATTAATGTCGGTTTCACGCAAGTTGCGCCGACAAATTCGTCCACTGGATTTTCTAGGTCGCTACAAGGGTGACAGGTTCGCCATCATCTTGCACAACGATATGGCCGTCTTGCACGGAGCGAAAATTCTACGTCGCATTGTTCAAAACATCACTGCAAAACCAATAGCCAGTAGCTCTGGCTTACTCGATATCTCGGTTAGTGTTGGTGCACTGACGGGAAGCAACAAGAAATCACCAGGCACACCACGTAAGATAGAAAAGCATCTGGCTAATGCGCTACAAAAAGCGGCTCAAAAGGGGCAGAACGCAATTACGCTGTTGCAATCTAGCGGTTAGTTTTCCGGGGACTTAGCTGGCGAATATAAATCAGGCGCTGGCGGCATTTAAAACAGCTTCCAACTCACCACGCTCGTGCATTTCCAGAGTGATATCGCAACCACCAATTAACTCGCCACCGACAAATACTTGCGGGAACGTGGGCCATTCAGAAAATTCTGGCAAAGCACGATGTACTTCTGGATCGGCAATGATGTTCACATAAGCAAACTCTTTACCATAGGACTTAAGCACTTCTATAGTGCGACTGGAAAAGCCACACATCGGCATTTGTGGAGTCCCTTTCATATAGATAAGAATAGGGTTTTCGGTTACTTGCTGCTTGATTCTGTCGATCGTTTCCACGTATTACCTCAGTTAATTATCGCTAAATGCTATGAGCGGTATTCTACCTTGAAATATTGCGATGATTACATCTAATTCAAGGCGCAGTTCTAGTATTTTTTAAATTGAAACCTTTGCTCAAAACCGAGTTTTTAATCAAATCCTTGAGAAACTGAGGTGGGTCAAGGTCTCGCTTTCTTTGTAACAAGCGCCTGAATCGCCAACTCGCATAAGCGAATATCGCAAAGACGTCAGCTGCCAAGGCACCTGCTTTCCCGTAATTTTTTATAAAGTAACGTCTGCGTGACTCAAACCAGTAGTTAGGTCTGCGCTTGGACTTTTTCGTATGATCGACAAATCCTGTCGATGCCCCCATAACATGGAACACCAGGCTTTCTGGAACATGCCATATTTCATAAGCGGCTCTGTTTATAGACTGAAAATAGTCTACTTCTTCATAATATAAGAAATATACTTCATCCATCAGTCCTATAGATCTCAGGCATTCTGTTTTAATAATAAAAGAAGCCCCTGACACCCAATCTACTTTCACATTCTGATCGGTAATCTTCATAGGCACCAATTTGTGTGGAAACAGTTGATCGACTATCCCCAAACGCAGATGGGAGATAAGTTCAGATGATGGACTTGGGAATCTGAACGCCGAGGTCTGTCGCTCATGCGCATCATTTTCCAACGCGCTTCCAGCAACAGCTGCCTTTGGATTGTCCTGAAGAAATTTAATTAAATGCTTACCAGCATTTGGTCGTACCAGCGTGTCAGGATTTAGCACCCATAAATATTTGGGGTCAATGATGTTTTCTATAACCTTGCGCATCACAAGATTATTACCATAGGCAAAACCACCATTGACTTCAGACTGAATTAACTCAACTTTTTCGCTTAAGTCATTTTCATTTATGTAATCTGTAATTAATTTGATTGAATCATCAGGTGAAGCATTATCAACCACATAAATTTTGAATTCAGGCAGGTTCTGCTGATCATCCAATACGGAATTGATGCATGAAATGGTAAGTTCAGGCGTACGATAATTTATCGTCGCTATTGCCAACTCAATCATTGCGCTACGTATTCAACTCAGCATCAGTAAGCAAGTATCTCTACCCGACGATTTAACTGCCTGCCTTGCTCGGTCGCATTATCGGCCCGTGGTCTGTCGCCACCAAAGCCCAGATACTTAACCCTGCTTCTAGCTACACCTTGCTCGACAAGATACATCGCTACACTACGGGCACGCAGCAATGATAAGCGACGGTTATAGCTGTTGTTACCGACACTATCGGTGTGACCATCAACCTTCACTCTTAGCTCAGGCTGCGATTGGAGGTCACGCACAATTGCATTCAGAATAGCTTTTGACTCGGCATTTAAACGCGGTGAGGCAAATTCAAAAGTAACACCTTCGAGTACAGTGCTGATTCCGGGAACAATGACACCAGCCGTATCAGGTACATACTCAGGCGCTGTTTGTATTATTTCAGGTGCAGGTTGAGGAATAACAACAGGCACCGGATCAACAGCAGCTGGGGTGTGCACTGTCTCTTGTGCTTCAATTTCAGGCCCGAAGCCATCATCCGCTTCGACCTCTGGTACCCGCGCAACTCGTTTCGTTCCTCCAAACCTGAAGCGCACACCTATTCCTGCGTACTGCGCATCCTCTTCATAATAATCAGCTTCAGCACGAATGCTAATAAAATCATTTAAGTGATATTCAATCCCGACACCACTATAGAACTGTAAATCGTCCACTCTTTCGGTTGGTAGGGATGAGTAATTCTTAATACCGTTCACGCCGCCCTTCACAAATAAAGCAAAGCCATCTCTATTATCAGGCCAGGAAAATTGTCCGCCGAGGCCAAAAGTTTCATATTCAAGAAAATTAGCCGGCACAAATGTGGCTTCACCCAGGTAGGAATAAAAGCCCTCAACCGACCATTGATCAGTAAAATCGTAACCAGCAAAGACTTTAAAAGCTGTATCTGTATCCTGATCCAGTTCGAAACCGCTTGTACCAGTGATTGGATCCAGCAAACTGGCTCCACCAGTCGCTCCGAGATACCATTGTTTTTCGCCCGCAAGCAATTGAGTTTGCGGTAACAAAATTAATAGTGAGAGTGATAAATATCTGGCGAGTCTAGTCATTACACATCCTGTGATTTTTTATTTATTGTTGAACCAGAGTGGAGAGAACCTATTGTACTCCTTTTCGTACAACAATCTCGAGCATTTACAGTGACTTATTTTACCACCGACAGAACACCATTTTGTGTAAATTCGATCACATTGAATAACACTCGATAATAAAAAAGGCGAACATGCATCCCTGCGTGTTCGCCTGTGTTATTCAGCATTCCATGCTGTGTGTTACTTCCATGTATTAAGAGTGATCCTTACTCTGTTTAGCTACATGTTTTGCTGTAACGGTTGTGAATGTAGCGTAACGATCTCTGTAATAACCAGACCTGAAGCACACTTTAATTTTTGAGGGTTATTTGCTACCGCTGATCATTGCTAAAGCACCGTTGATCAAAAGTGTTCACAGTCAGAAACATTATTCACACTTCAAATCACGGTGGGTTTACAACTGCCTGAAATGTGAGCACTACAGCGGCGGCTCCTGCTGGTAGTGAGTTGATGGTCCACTTTAGACCAGTACCGGAAGGGCTGCTTTGATCCTGAAGATCGCCACCGGTCATAGAGCCTGTGACGAAGGTAAATCCTGCTGGCACTATATCCACAGCCTCGACCGCGGTGGCGTCACCTCCTCCAGCTGCATTGGTAACCGTCAAAGTAAAGGTGACCGTAGTTCCTACCACTGGCTCTTCGACATCCACAGTTTTAGTAATACTCAAGTCAACACTGGATACCTCGTCATTGTTCACAATCATACAAATCGCTTCTTCAGTAACGGCCAGCGTCAAACTACCGTTATCAAAAGCAGAGTTAACTAAAGTACCCTCATCACAAGACCAGCTACCTTCAGCATAACCAGCAATATCATTCTCAATTAAAGTATAAGTACCTGGAACCACACTCAAAGTAGTTGCCGTATAGGTTTTTGTCGCACCCGAACCTACTCCTCCATCAAAAGTTAATGAACCTGCTGAAGTGGTAATTCCAAAATTGGTGACCGTCGCCGTTCCTCCGTCATCATTCACAACTTGCTTTATAATAGTCAGCTTGGTGCCAGTGTCGAAACCGAAATCCTGATCGTCAACACTGCTACCACTGATCACAGTAACGCCACCGATTGGATTTGGTGTGCCGATGCTATAGCCAGAAGGAATATCCGTGTCGCTTAAGTCTACTTCAATTGAGTAGTCATTAAACGCGATCGGCACATCGATAAATTCATAATCCCCATTGGCATCTGTATCCGTATGCGAATACAACACACCATCAGAACCATAAAGATTGACTCGGATATTCGCTGGTAATCGTGTTTCACCGGCATCAAATGTGTTATCCCCATCCGCATCAAGGTACAACGTGCCGGTAATATCACCCAGATTCGGCAAGGTACATTCTTTAATCGTATAGTCATCAATCGCCAGATCATTTCCCGATGTGCCCAAGGCTTGTTTGTTTATCAGCTTGATCAATGAAGTAGTGTTATCAGCTGAATTGAAAATAAAGGCCTGTTCTGACCATCCACCGGTGTAGGGTATAAGCCCGGTGTCGAGATACAAGCCATCGTTGATGACAAATTCCAGCCTGGGATCATGACTAGTATCACAGGGTGGTGAGTCACACACATTATAAACCCACACCGTTAACTCATAGTTTGTATTCGCAGTGAGCGTGACGGTTTCCTGTAAAAACAACGAATCCAGAACATTGGACATATTACTCAAGGCAAATCGCCCCGAGGTGGTACCGGTAGTGTGGTCGGTAATCGGGTGATCCCAGCTCCCGAATCCAACACCGGGTGTTTGGTTCAAGATCTGATATTCACCATCGTTCGGTGGAAATGCTGCATCGTAGGTTTCAGCCTGAAAAAACCCGGCATACGGTGCTGTTGGTGCAATCGTACCACCAGCAGTACTCGATGAAATACCGAAAGTACCGTTATCAGCCGTCGTAAATATATTGCCGCTCAAGGTGCCACCCTCGCTTTCACAGGTGCTTGTTCCGGTTGCTGGTGGAGTATCATTATTGGTTATACTACAAGTAACATCATCGCCATCTGCTAGTGTGATACTGCCATTATCAAATGTACCTACCAGCCCTGAACCGCCGTCACAACTCCAGCTACCCTCGTTATATCCAATCACATCATCTTCTGTAAGGGTATAGGTTCCCGGCGTTACTGTTAGTGTGTCAGAAGTATAAACACCAGCTGATGGTGCTCCAAAGCTTAGACCTCCAGCAGACGTCGCAAGATTAAAATTACCGACGACAGCAGAACCAGAGTTGTCATTGATGATTGTTTTAACTATCGTTAAATCTGCGGAACCGCCGTCGGAGATGGTTACTGTAAATGAGTTGATACACAAGGGATCCTGATTGGCGGTATCTTCGGCATAAAGTGTCCAGGTGCCAGCGATCAATAAACCATCAAAAGTGTCAAAACTGGAAATAGGTTTGAAAGTTCCTGTAACCGGATTCGTATCTAACACCGTTGGATTCGCACTATCAGAATCAAAGGTCACGGTAGCCTCATCCAGGCCTGCTGTCCCGTTTGAATAGTCACCTGCATTTACAGCATTGACCGTTGTAGCCCCTTTGATCAATCTGAAAATAATCTCTTGGTTGTAAGTTGTTTGAGTTGAAGTATCAACCGGACAACCACTATTAACACCAGCCTTGTCAAACTGTACAGTCAAATTGACATCGTCGACTGTCGCTCCAACCGGAAAGTCTACGCCTGATACAAAGGTAACTGAACGTGTGTCAGAACTATTATCAACTTGCCAATCAGTTGCATTAGTCTTTGATACAGTTCCTGCGGCAGCTGAAACCGAAAAAATACAAGACGCACACAGCCACAGAAAGAGCTGACACGACTTGTCTTTTAATATCCCCTTGCTTTCCATGTCTTTTATGACTTATTAAAAAGTGATCAATCATTGATAAAGAGGAGATTATATTTAAATGTAAAATAGTGTGTCTAGATAGGTGGTAGGAAATCCAGGACCAGCGGTAAGCACATGTGAAATAATAAAACGGAGATAACAAAATACCTGCGATTAACATTCTTCTGTAACTATTGGGTGTTTACGATAGCAACAAAGGTGAGAGTCACAGCGGGACCACCCGCTAGAAAGCTGTTAATAATCCACTCAAGACCAGTTCCTGCTGCAGGAGTGGTATCGTCTTGAGAGTCACCTCCGGAAATTGAACCAGCAACATAGGTATAGCCTGCTGGTACAATGTCATTGATTTCAACCATAGTAGCGTCATCGGTACCGATATTTTCAATCGTGAGTGTAAACGTTACAGTTGATCCTACCTGTGGTTCATTATCACTAACACCTTTGGTGATTTGTAAATCAACTTCTAGTGATGGGTCATAGGTGTTAGTAATGGTACAGGTAACATCATTACCTTCAACCACTCTTATTTTCGGGCCACTCGCCGCGTCTGCGCCGACACAAACCCAGGCACTTGCGGCGTAATCAGAAACTGTCGCCTCAGACAGCGTCAGCGTGCCCGCATCTATAGGCACATCTGTAACCGCAACCGTACCAGAAATACCGGTCACTGGAACGGAGCCTCCGCTTGCCGTGAGTGGAAAATTAGTTACCGTCGCAGTACCACCGCCAGTATTGTCTACAATTTTGACCAGCGTCAACAAGACACCCACAATTGGAGTGTCATGTGTTGCCTCATTATTATCCGGATCAGGATCGGGCACATCTGGATCTCGAATAACTTCTATAGTATTGGTAACAGTGGTCTGAAATACGCTCGCTGGAATAGGATCAGTAACAAAATTAAACGCTGAAGTACCATTCGCAGCGATCCCCGGTGCGGCACCTGTATACGTACAAGTAATCACTTGCGGGGTTGCCGCATTCGAAGTGCAAGACCAATTGGCAGCATTTGTTCCGGTTAGAGCAACGGCGCCTGC
>CALISW010000004.1 GCA_938041655.1 uncultured Thiotrichales bacterium
CACAGGTAGTGATTCAAGTTCTAGCAGTAGCAAAGCAACGGCTGCAAAAACTTATACCGTAGCTAAAAGTCAGGGTTGGTGGAGAGTAGGCCAGAACACAGGCAAAACCAAAGCAGAGTTATTGAAGTTGAATAACCTCAAGGATAATTATGTATTACAGACGGGTGATGTATTAATCACCGAGGCTGCCAAACCAGCCAGCAGTTCAAGCTCTGGCAATGGAGGGAAAAAACTGACTTTCAAGAAAATTGATCAGGCCACGATGTCAACCACAGTGTATGTAATTGTAGAGAGCAAAAATTTAAACAAAAAAGACATCTCTCTGGAATTACGACAGGCAGCTGCCAAAGTTGTGGTTGAGAAAGACACTGCTCTCACAGTAGTGAATCAAAAGAAAGCTGTGACCACTATGAAGTCTGATGTAGGTGAATTGGCGACAGGAAAATACAGCAATGATGAGGATTTAAAAAATCTTGCAGTATTTAAAATACGACTCGATCCGGATGATGATAAAAAACACAAGAGCTGGGTTGATGCGATTAATAAGGTTAGTGATAAGAAAACCAAACTGTATCTACACGTTGATGCGCATACACCCAATGAACTAGAGTCAAATGCGATCGATTATCAGGGGGAAGTGGTTGGAGAGAGCCAGGAGAAATCAGCATTCCTCAGTGCTAGCGGTAAAGAATTCTCACTGAATATTAAATTTGCGATCCATATTTATCACACTGGGAAGATCTCAAAAATTGACTTAAGCAATCTCAAAAAAGTGAAAATGATCTATCACGATAGTAAAGATAAGCAGCATGAACTATGCGAGTGTGATGTTTTACAAGTGGATAAGCGTGCTAATGGTAGGCAGTGGGATAAAGTGGTTGATCCGAAAACCAAAAAGACAGTTAAGATAAAAGTATCACTGCCTAGTGGTACTCCTGAAAGTACAGTAAGTTATACAGGCACAGGTGTTAGTGCGAAGAAGAGCTACTATTATAAAAATGGTGACGTATATAGCAAAGGTAGGAAGTATGGCAAGGACGGCCATATTATTCGCTATAAAAAAGCGGGTGGTAAAACTGTATTGTTAAAAATGGCTGACCCATTGAGTTATAGTAAAAATGGTATCACTGTTAAGTATACTTGGTATCAAACTAAGCGTCGTTATTGTGGACCTTATGAGTACGCTGGATTTCTTGGGGCTCTTGCAGAATTCGGTAAAACAGTGAAATGTGGTGGTTCTAGTTATAAAGATTCTACGGCATTTCCAAGTCTCGAGCATTGTAATGGCGAAGCTGTCGATACAAATTATTTAAGCAGCAAAAAAGAACAGCAAAAGTTTGTCACGGCGATGCATAAATTTGGTTTTAGTGATCAGATTGTATCGAGCGAAAGAACGTATACAGACGCAAGAAGTGAATCCAAGAAAGCCACTTTGCATAATTCTCATATGCATTCAGGTAAATTCAAGGCGAATTTCAAAACATGAAAAAGATAATAGTAATTCTCTTTATGTTGACTGCTTGTGAGCAGCAGTCAACAACAAGCAACGATTCTTCAACGGTTCACTTTGATGAGCCTCAGGTTTCGGTTTCACAAGCGGTATTGCCAATTGACCGAACTATAAAGCGCATACCATTAGGTGATAGCCGATTAATTGGTGAGCTGGATGAATATTGGCCAATTGAAAATGAGGATGATTTGCTGACTCAATTAATTATTGCAAATGAAGAGATAGCCCTTTTACCACTAACGCGCATGGAGGTACCAACCCTTAGAGTAAATCATGACTTCATCCCTGAATATGCGGTTGGATTAAAGTCAGTATATGAAAAGTATGGGCCAGAAGATCAGGTGTATTCAGTGCTAAAAACTATTTGGAGGACTGATGGCTTGCATATCGTTTTAGCCGGCACCAAAACTCTAGAAAATGAAGGTGTTAGATTGGCTCAACGAACTGATCTCCTGATTCTTAAAGACAATACTATCGTTGACGGGGTAACCGTTTATTACAGTTTTAGTGAATTTTCCTGGGGTGCCTATCAATTGTTTTACATCGATGACAATAAACAAATCTGGTTACAGCGTTTCGTCAATGATGAAGAGTCAATTCAGACCATGGAATCCATGTCATTGGCGGTATTGCCGAATGGAAAAATTCGCGCGCTATCCGGCGTAACTGGAGCACAATAATGCCAACGGCCTGGGCAAAAAATAATAAGGGTAATTCAGTTGAAAGTGGCAAGCTTACTATTGCCAGACGTTCTGTACTGGATGCTTACTTCGCCCATGCCAAAATCACAGTAACCGGAGCTGCCGCAACCAATACTGAAGCAGCAAATGATAAAACCTATACCGTAAAGCCGGGTTCAGGTTGGTATCGGGTCACTGCTGATACTGGTAAAACCAAAGAAGAAATCATGAAACTCAATAATATGAGTTCTGAATCCCTCGGCGCCAATCAAGTCTTGATTATTGAGAAGGCGAGCGCATCCAGTGGTACCTCAGCTACTACTCACACGGTTGGTGCTGATGACACTCTTTACGGGATTTCTAAAAAACACGGTGTGTCCGTCGAAGATCTTAAAAAATGGAATGGCTTGAAAAGCAATGTTATTAACAAAGGTCAAAAGTTACTACTTGCTGAAGGAAAGCAGCACATTGAGTTTGAAAAAACTAGCAAAGCGTTACTAGGTTATGAGTTGTATGTCGTAGTAGAGACTGAAAACCTTCAGGATCAAATTATTGAGTTGAAGTGGAAGCAGGGCAAGGCTGAAGTAATAGTTGCAGAGCACGTAGACTTGACCTTACAACAAGCTGATGCTGAAAAAACTGTTCTTAACACTACCGTCGGTGAATTCGGTGACCAAAGTGATTACGACAATAAGGCCGATTTAGAGAATCTCGCTGTTTTCAAGGTTACGTTGGGTCCAATTGCCGAGAAAGATCAGGAGGCCTGGCAAAAGAAACTTAAAGAAAGTAAGCACTTGTATACACAATCGTATCTCGCCGTTGATGCTCATTCCCGAAATGATCTGGATGAGAGTCTGATTGATTATCTGGGGTATGCAGGAGCAGATGATGATAGTGACACTGCCAACCATTTTTTAAATGAAAAGGATAACTGGTTATTGTTTTTTGCGCCTTGTGATTGTGGCGCGAAACTAAAGCTTACGTATCATTGTCATCGCTATCGTGGCTCCAGTTCCAGTTATAAGTACGGGCCAGTTGATTACGGTACTACTAATACAGCGAAGTATAGTGGTTGGGCTAAGTTGATTGGCGATAGTAAAGTTACCGCCGAGGAAAAAGAAATTATTATTGCCACCACCAAAAATGAAGGAAAGCTGGATGCAGTACAATCTTATGACAGCGAAGTCTTTTCTGCTGGTGCGATCCAGAAAACGGTGAACCCAAAAGGTCAGGGTGAGTTTCCTCGACAAGTTCGAGATTTTAAAAAGCTCTTTCCTGAAAAGTTTATTACCTTGTTTGAAGATTGTGGCTGGAGTCTGGGTGGAGATACTCGAAAGCCTACGCTGTACTATCAATCACCTTATGATACAGCGGCCAAAAAAATCACAGGGTCAGAGCTAAAGAAGTTAATTACCAAGGGCTTTGATAGTGGCTCTTATAAAACCAAGCTGGCGTGTGTGCCATTACAGTCTATTTCCAAGGCTGTTAAAGATGCAGATTTCCAAGGCTTGCAAATAGTTGACACGCAGAAAAGACTGGAGAAGGTGCTCAAAATTAAAAGTTCTATGGGGACAGATTCCTATGCTTTGTCAGCCTATATTAAATCCAAACTGGGTAAGGCGACGGCGTTAGATCATCATATCAATCGTCCAGCGTATGTAAAAAAAGATTTTACGGATGCCTTAAAACGATTCCTGGCCAAGCATGATGCTGACGTGGATAAACAAAATGCTGCTAAAAAAGAGCAGGATAAAATCAAGAAACTCTCAAGAAACCCAGCTGATTGGGGTGCTAAACATTCTGCCTACGAGAAAAAGATTCTCGATGATTATGGAAAGACACGTAGAATGTCGAAGAGTAATGGCGTTAGTGTCGCTCCCGGAAGATATGCGCACTTGAAGAAAGAGTTATGAAAAAACTGATTTTTTTAGCAATGTTCATGGTGGCTTGTGATGTTGGCAATCAAGCTAAGCAACCCGTAGGTGATGATGGTGCCTTACCATCCACTACTACCGATACACATCATATTGCTAAGCAGAACATCGAAGCAGAAGTTGTCATTCCTGTAAGCTCTGACCCTATCGTTTATTTAGATTATCGAGACGATTGCTGGCATCTAGGGCAATTGAAAATAGACACTGAATTAACCACTATCACGCATCCATCGATTACTTGTTTTGAGAGCTATCATGAAGATGACCTGTCTCCGAATGGAGAGGTCAGTCTATTACACACACTCGAAAGAGGAGAATTGGACGATGGTAACGAAATCACCTCGATCGAAAAATATGCTTGTTACTTTATAGATATCCGTTCTGGTAACTTATCTGAAGCACACTCAGATAGTATGTGTAGCGGAGAGTGGAGTGCTGAGAGTAGCTGGGTAGTTGACGAAGACGAACGTTATACTATCGCTGAGTTGTTCTAACTACTGCCTATATAGCCTGTGCGCCAATCGGGCTGGTGACTTTCTTTCGTGCCGGATGATTCATTCCTCTACCTAACCAGATATGTCTATAGCTGGCATACATCATGGAACCGGTTATAGCGATCAGTGGGAACACCAATACTGGGAGTAGAAAAGCGAGGTGTGCGATAACACCGAGCACCAGTGGAATTACCAGCACAAATCTATTCAGTTTAAATGCCTGATTAGCCTGGTTGTAGGCCACCCCCATGGGTAGTTCTGCTACCGCTAACAATGGTGCGGCCAGCCATATAAACGGACCGGCAACCAGCCAGGCATAAATAGCAAAGAGCATAATCACGCCGGAAGAAAATGAGCCGTTGTAAGTAGTGGTCTCTACTCCGGAATGTGTTGGTATCGGTAATAGTGAAATCAAGACCATGCCGAAGATAGCCAATAAATAAGGATAGAGTCCGAGCATGAATAGTCTGCCCCATACCCGAATATTTTTTGCACGTAATTTTGATAACGGCGATACGCCTTCATCAGCCGCTTCAGCTATGACGCAAACCAGACCGAACAAGACGGGGATACTGGCGAAAAGAAACCCGCTCAGCCAGATTTGTGCCGCAAATATATAGATTGCTACACCAATCACCATCACATGAATAATCGCATGCCGAACGGTGAGTTCAAGCGCTTCTTTGCCCCAGAGTAGGCTGTCTTGTGGTGAGACCTGTTGCGGTTCAAAATGCATTTAATAGAGTTCCCTTTACAGACGTTTAAGGGTCTGTAATTCCTGTAACTTTACTTATATTGCTAACTATTGCAGTTCCGAAGCCAGAATCTGTTAACTGGTTGAAACTCTTCCCGACTAACGGTTAACTGTTAGTAATAACCGTTAAGTGATTAGCTCTCGTTTTTCTCAAGCATTGCCATTTCAGACTGGGTATCATTGTTGTATGCATACTTTCAAACCATTCCAGTGCTGATTTTATTCAACAAGCCTTTCGGTGTTTTGAGTCAGTTCACTGATGCCGATGGCAGGGAAACACTGGCAGACTATATTGATATACCGAATGTGTATCCGGCAGGCAGACTCGATAAGGATAGTGAGGGTCTTCTGTTGTTAACGGATAATGGTCGTTTGCAGGCGAAAATATCGGATCCGAAGTATCACAAGCAAAAACACTACTGGGCTCAAGTGGATGGTGATCCCGACGAGAGTGCGCTACAAACGCTGCGCGATGGAGTGGAGTTGAAAGATGGTTTAACCAGACCAGCTGATGTGACAATTACAACAGAGCCGGAGAATCTCTGGCCGCGTACACCACCGATACGGGTTCGTCAGTCGATTCCGACGCAATGGCTTAATCTGGTCATTAGCGAAGGAAAAAATCGACAAGTACGACGCATGACTGCAGCCACAGGTCATCCGACACTGCGTTTGATTCGTCATCGCATTGGCGACTGGTCATTGCAACAGCTCGAGCCTGGACAATATAAGGTATTATCTACATGATCTTCTCACTGGTTGTACGGCATGATTAAAATCAAATATCACAAGACAGACATAGGTGAAATGGTATTCGGGGTGTATCAGCAACAGCTGTGCTTGCTTGATTTTCGCTATCGCAAAATGCGTAGTGCAGTGGATGGAAGGTTACAGAAAATGCTGGGTTGTGAGATGGATGAGGCTCAGGATGATTTACTGGATGTGGCGCACTCACAACTGACAGAATATCTTGAGCACCAGCGCACTGAATTTGATTTACCGTTGTTGACGGTTGGCACTGACTTTCAGAAAAGTGTCTGGGATACACTTTTAAAAATACCTTATGGTGAAACCACAAGTTATCTGAAGCTCGCCCAAACGATGGGACGAGATTCTGCTGTGCGTGCGATAGCCAATGCCAATGGCGCTAATGCATTGGCGGTAATAATCCCCTGTCATCGTGTGATTGGTTCAAATGGTGAATTGGTTGGATATGGTGGTGGTTTGCCTGCCAAGAAGCGCTTGCTGGAATTGGAAAACCCGGAACGTATGATTCAGGCAGAGCTTGCTTTAGCCTGAAATTTTTAACTCAATAAAAAATAAATACTATGCAAGATAATCTGGTTATTAATCCGCCCGAACCCGTGTTGGTACCGGTAATCGGTGGCGGACTATTTCCTGTACGCAGAGTGTATTGCGTCGGTAGAAATTATGCCGCTCACGCTATCGAGATGGGTGGTGACGAGCGTGATGCCCCGTTCTTTTTTCAAAAGCCGGCTACGGCAATTGTGCTCAATGGTTCCGAGATTCCCTATCCGGTGATCACTAATGACTATCAGCATGAAATAGAACTGGTCCTTGCTATTGGACGCGGCGGTGACAATATTCAAACGGAGCAGGCAGGTGAGCATGTGTTTGGTATGGCGGTCGGCCTTGATATGACCCGCAGGGACAGACAAGCCGAGGCAAAAAAAGCCGGGCGCCCCTGGGAGATTGCCAAAGCGTTCGATTTATCGGCACCGATTAGTGAGATAACGCCGCTTAATGAGGCATTACCCACTAGTGGCCACATAAGCTTGCATGTGAATGATGAGCTTAAACAGCAAGCGGATTTGACAGACATGGTCTGGAATTGCACCGAGGTAGTGGCAACCTTGTCAACCCATTACCGGCTTGAGCCGGGGGACCTGATTTATACTGGCACACCTGCAGGTGTTGGGCCGGTAGAAGTTGGTGACAGGTTAGTGGGTAGCGTTGAAGGCTTACACGATTTGCATATACAAATTGTAGATCCTGCTGTTTAAATAGTTGATCTAAAGATTCTCTTGGTTATTTTCATTTCTTTTTAGGCTTGCCCCAGACGCTCTTCTTTGGTTTCTTGGGGGCTGGTGGTTGATTCAGTTGTTCAAGATAAAATTCTTCCAGTTTTTGCCTGGCCCATTTGGTTTTGCGTAAAAATGTAAGGCTGGATGAAATGCTGGGATCAGAAGTGAAGCACTTTATTTTGATATGTTTGCCCAGCTCTTCAAAACCATATTCTTCTACCAGCTGGTTGAGTAATTTTTCCAGCGTCATGCCATGCATCGGGTCATTGGCATGGCGTTGTTTTGGTGCTTTTTTCACCACCGGCTTATTGCTGGCTTTCTTGACGCGTATTACTTGCCCGTCTATTTTTTTACCATTCAGGCTTTTCATGGCTGCGTTGGCTTCACCGGGTTTTGGCATCGTGGCAAACCCAAAGCCTTTTGACTTACCAGTCTCATCATCCATGACTATGGTGCAAGATTGAACCGAGCCGTGTTGTTCAAAATGCCGCTTGAGGTCTTCAACTTTAGTCTCGCGGTCAAGATTTCGTATTAATAATTTCATTATGCTGCATACTGTTCTTTTACGGCTCACTATACAGAGAATAGATGCGAGAAGTTGAGATTTCCAAGCAGCCCATAGAGCTCTATAAAATACTAAAAATGGAAGGTATGGCTGCCAGCGGCGGCGAGGCGAAGTATTTTATCTCGCAGGGGTTGGTGCAAGTGAATGGTGCTGTCGAAACCAGAAAGCGCAAAAAAATAGTTGCCGGTGATATTATTGAAACTGACACCGAAAAAATACTAATTGTTGTGACTGCAGACTAGTACTCTAATTCACCGTAATATTTTCAAACGTTTTTGCCCGTCTTAATTCAGAATTGCAATGGTTACTGACGTGCGTCATTAATTGCACACACATCTGATCATCCCGCTTGAGTTGTTTGCATTTGGCTAGAGACCATTCTGCCTGTTTTTTTATACTGTTACCTGCCGGTGCATGATCACAAAAGCCGTTACTCGGCTTTGAGGCTGGTAAGCAGGCGGAAAAAAATATCGATGCTTTTAAGTTGCAGCGAAAACCTTGGCATTCATCCTGTGACGATAAAGCCTGTTGCAGGCAGCCATTCTCATCGGTCTGCTTGCCAAATTCCTGTGCCTGAGACATGACTTCTTCAAATTCCGGTGCTGAATTTTTGACCCATCGAACCAGCCCAACACAGCCGGCGAAACCAGCTACGATAATAAATAGAATGATCCATAAGACGACTTTTTTATTGCTACTTTTGTTATTCATGGATGGCACAATAATTTATTTATAAATCAGTCTAGTGCAGATTTAAGGGGCTGTCGACACAGCTTTTCCTGTGCCGCCACAAATAGTCACAAAGTTAACTCCTTAAATATGCTCATCTACATTATTATGAGTAAATTAAATGATGAGATGATAGACCATGAATCCTGAAGTATTTAGTGTTACCAATGTCATTGTCGCTGTGACGTGTTTGATTTCTTACTTTGCTTTTAGCAACTCAGGCCTGAAATCAACTATGTTGTTTCACCCGGTCACGATCAAGAAACAAGGGCAATGGTATCGGTTTTTAAGTTCCGGCTTGATCCATGCCGACATGATGCATCTGATCATTAATATGTTTGTGCTCTGGTCATTTGGTAATGCTATCGAAAGAGCCTATTACCCGGCATTTCTTGGTGAATTCACTACGGTGAAATTTATGATTCTCTATTTTGGCGGTATTATTGTTTCTTCTATACCCAGCTATCTTCGCCACCAATCAGATTCGAATTACGCTGCACTGGGCGCTTCGGGAGGAGTGGCAGCAGTAGTGTTTGCCGTCATACTTTTCGCACCGTGGCAAAACTTATACTTGTATGCGATTTTACCCATTCCTCAAATACTGGCCGGTATCGCTTATATCGTCTACTCCTATATAAAAGATAAACGTGCGACGGATAACATCGGGCATATGGCTCATCTAACCGGAGCCATCTGGGGTTTTGTTGTTACGATTATTATGAACCCGTCACTACTACCTCGTTTCCTGGAGCTGACATTGGAAGGGCCTGCCTGGTAAAGGTGCCAAATGACTTCGAAAAAAACCAAGATCGTCTTTCTGGATAGAGCGACTATAGGCCCTACGGTAAATATTCGTCCGCCCGGTTTTAATCATGAGTGGCAGGAATATGAACAGACCGCGGCAGAGGATGTGGTCAAAAGGCTGGAGCATGCTGAAATAGCTATAAGCAATAAGGTGGCGATTACTACAGCGATGTTATCGCAATTGCCAAACTTGCGTTGTATTGCGGTAGCGGCAACCGGTGCCAATATGCTGGATCTGTCAGCCTGTAAAGAAGCGGGAGTAGTAGTATGCAATATTCAAGGCTATGCCAAACACACTGTACCCGAGCATACCTTTAGTACCATTCTGGCATTGCGTCGTAATCTGATGGAATATCGAGAACAGGTAAATGCTGGGGCGTGGCAAGCGGCAGGGCAATTTTGTTTTTTTAATCGCCCGATTCAGGATTTGCATGGTGCAACTCTCAGTTTATTAGGTACAGGTACGATTGCGCAGGAAACGGGTCGGCTGGGCGAAGCATTTGGCATGCAGGTTCAATACCATAGTCTTAGCGATCGATCAGATTCTGGTTTGCCCTTGGTTGATTTTGAATCACTGGTTTCAACGGCTGACGTACTGAGCATTCATTGCCCGCTAAATGAATCCAGCAATGCCATTATCAATGCCGCGGTGTTTTCAAAGATGAAAAGCACCGCATTGTTAATCAATACCGCACGTGGGCAAATTGTAGATATACAGGCCTTGAGTGACGCGCTTGAGCAACGGCTGATAGCGGGTGCTGCGATAGATGTTTGTGATCAAGAGCCGCCAGCACACGACGCGTTGGTTATGACACTTGCTAAACGCCCTGACTTTCTGCTGACACCCCATATTGCCTGGGCCAGTGAGAATGCCATGCAAACACTGGCTGACCAGTTGATAGATAATCTGGAAGCATTTGTTGCTGGTGAGCCACAAAATGTACTGTACTAGGTTAATACCTGGGTAATTTGAGGTTAATTATGTAGCCTGAAACACTGTGAACATGGTGTTGGATGCATTACAATAAATCTATGAGCGATATCGCTGCGATGTTGGAGGGGGAATCCGGTCGCATTCATTGGGACGAGTTACAGCCCCATTTTGCGCGAGGTGTCGTTTTCTCTGTTGATTCTGAAATAAACCTGATTGATGTAGCCAGCTCTTTTGTACGTGATGACGAAAGTGTGGTGAGTACATGGCTGGGTCAGGAAAAACTCACCAAAGTAACTGATGATCAAGCCAGAGCCTGGCTCGAGAGTAATCCTCTATTTGATGCCATTGTAATCGCGCCATGGGTGTTGATTCAGCCGGCCAAACACTAATGGATAATCCGCACTTTATAATTCTCGGGAATGAAAAGGGCGGTACAGGAAAATCTACGCTGGCAATGCATGTGATCGTGCATCTATTGCACCAAGGTCGTAGCGTTGGTGTGATTGATCTTGATTCAAGACAAAAAAGCCTGACTCGTTACCTTGATAATCGCAAAGCCTTCAGTGAGGAGCACGGACTGCATCTGGCAATGCCGGAGTACACTGTAGTTGAACGCTCGGCCGAAGACAGTGTTCGGGTGATGGAAGATGAAGAAAGAGCATGGCTCGAACAAGCCATTCGTTCGATGAACACGGACTTCATATTAATAGACTGCCCGGGTAACGACACCTGGTTATCGCGTGTGGCACATACCTACGCTGATACATTGTTAACACCCATCAACGACAGTTTCGTAGATCTGGATTTAATTGGGCAGGTCACCGCGGATGGTAGCAAGGTGATCAAGTTGAATTACTATAGCGAGTTGGTCTGGGATTGTCGCAAAGCAAGAAATATGAATGATAAAGAGTCGACCGACTGGGTGGTGACCAGAAATCGCCTGGCCAGTTTAACCTCACGTAATAACCGCCGGGTAGAGCGCGCTTTAGAAAGTCTCAAGCGCAAAATTAATTTTCGGGTAGTGCCTGGTTTATCCGAGCGGGTTATCTATCGTGAGTTATTTTTAAAAGGTCTGACCATGATGGATTTTGGCAAAGTGCAACAAATTGGAAAAATGCAGTTATCACACGTTACTGCGCGCAAGGAAATTCGAGCTTTAGTGGAAGCCCTGAATCTTCCGCTTGATTAATATAATGGGGTGAAGTGTTAGCTTGCTCACACTTTGTTGTAAGTCTGTGGTAGTGAATAATTTTATAATTAAACGATGACTCAAATTAAATTCAGGTCTTATATTTTGTCTTTTAAACAATTACTTATATCGATACTTCTGGTTTGCTTGATCTTTCCTGCTATTGCTATTGCCGAGAATCTGAGTGCCGAGCAGAAAAGTTATCTGCAAGCGATCAAGGCTTTGGAAGCCAATAAAAAAACAGAATTCAAGCGCCTCAAAAAATCACTCAGCGATTACCCGCTGTATCCTTATCTGGAATATGAGGAATTAAGCCGTAACATCGGTGGCAATACTCGAGGTATTAAAGCATTTATAGAGCGTTATTCTGATACACCATTGGCAGACCGTTTACACAACAGATGGCTCAAATCACTGGCAAAGAGAAAGAGCTGGAGTAGTTACTATTCAAATTATGATTCCCGTTTTGACAGTAATCAGGAATTGCACTGTCATTATTTAAACGCAGCATTAAGAAAAGGTGAAGAACAAACCGTTTTCGCAGCGGTTGAAGAGATCTATCTGGTAGGCAAGTCACTACCGGATGCCTGTGACCCTGTATTTAATTATTTTTACAAAAACAAGAGAATAGCGCCGGCCATGATCTGGCAGCGCTTTAACCTGGCAGCTGATAAACGCAATTCACGTTTAGCCGGGTATATCGCCAAACGTTTGCCCAAGGCCCAACAAGGCTGGTATCAGTGGTGGCGTAATCTTGAGCGCAACCCGCAGGCGACCATGACACGTCTGGCTAAAGAAAAGGACAGTCAATATTTAAGAGATATGCTGGTTTTTGGCATCATTCATTCTGCGCGCGACGATACCACTGCTGCCTGGGATTTATGGCATGCACAATATAAAAACAAATTTGCTTTTAGCAAGGCTCAAATTAATAAAGTGGAGCATGCTATTGCACTACGCGCTGCCTGGCGGCATGAGCCCGAAGCCTATCAGTACCTTACTAGTCTCGCCGAAAGTGCACTGGATACCGAGGCACGTGAATGGCGGGTACGTTCTGCCTTGCGCATACAAAATTGGTCAGGAGCTATTGCTCAGATTAATGCGCTACCTGAAAAAGCAAAAGGATCATTACAGTGGCGATATTGGCTGGCCAGAGCGCATGAGTTAAATGGTCAGGAGGATGTGGCAAACGAAATCTTCAGAGGTCTGGCGCAGGAAACAGACTATTACGGTTTTATGAGTGCGGAAAAATTAGGCATTGCGCATGCTTTTAATGATATCCCGGTACTTAGCAAAGAAGAAGAAAGTCAGGTTTCAGAACTTGCAAGGCAAGCCGGTTTTGTCAGAGCCAGATTGTTGAATGAAATGGATAAGACTACTGATGCAAATCGTGAGTGGAATTTTGCTACAGCTAATATGGATGCTAATCAAAAACGCGTGGCCGCCAAACTTGCGCATGAATGGGGTTGGCATTTCAAGGCGATTGCCACAATTGCTAAAGCACGACACTTTGAAGATCTGCAGGTACGTTTCCCGGTTAAATATTCTGGTCTGGTGGAGAAGGAAGCACAGCGTAATCGTATCAACAGTAGCTGGGTATATGGAGTAATTCGTCGTGAAAGTGCCTGGCGTGAAAATGTAGTATCACCGGCAGGTGCTGTGGGCCTGATGCAACTGATGCCAGCCACAGCTAGAAATGTCGCTAAAAAGGTAGGTATGAGAAAACCTTCTACGGCGCAAATAAAGGATGTAAATAAAAATATCAGGTTGGGTACAGCGTATTTGCGTGAAGTGATGGATCAATATCACGACAATGAGATTCTGGCGACTGCCAGTTATAACGCCGGACCTCACCGTGTTAAGGCCTGGTTGCCTGTGCAAACATCATTGGATGCCGATATCTGGATAGATACCATTACCTTTGATGAAACACGCGCCTACGTTAAGGCAGTACTGGGTTACAGTATGATTATGGACTGGAAGCTGGGTAAACCAACGCGTTCATTACAACAGCGCATGCACCCGGTCTACACACTTAGTCAGTGGGAAGGCAATTCATAACAGCAGCTCAATCCAGATACATTGACCAGTCATTCTGGCTGTCGCCAAAAGCGAAAAATTCCGGATTGATGAGCGAGTCTTTTGTGTTGTATGTAAGTGGTCGCATTTTTGTATCTGTCAAATGCCCACCAGCGCGCTCCAGCACACACTGAGCCGCCGCCGTATCCCACTCAGAGGTTCTACCCAGACGTGGGTATAAATCTGCTTTACCTTCTGCGATCAAACAAATTTTGAGCGAGCTTCCCATCGGTATGTTAACGCTCGGCTGTATCTTGCTGAGCATCTGTTTGAAGCGCTCGCCTTTCTCGGAATGGCCTGAAATCAAAATAATATTGTCTAGCTCTACTTTACGAGCGACGATCTTTTTTACTGGCAGCTCGGGCTGTAACAACATCGCATCGGTCTCAGTGCTGGCATGCCATAAGTGGCCGGTGGTAGGAGCGTAGACCACACCGAGTACGACCTTTTGATTTTCGATCAGGGCAATATTAACGGTAAACTCTTCACTACCTTTGATAAATTCATGGGTACCATCCAGCGGATCCACCAGCCAATAACGATCCCATTGCTGGCGTACCGCATAGTCAGGTGCCGGGCTTTCCTCGGAAATTATGGGTAGTTGTGGTTGCAGTGAATTCAAGCCATCAATGATCAGTTGGTCTGCTGCTTTATCGGCTTCGGTCACCATGGTGTGATCGCTTTTTTTGCTGATCACATGTTCAGTTTGATGATAGCTCAAGAGTAATTCACCAGCTCTACGGCTGATCTCGCTGCATTGCTCCAATAGCAGCTCGTAATTCAAGGGTTCATTCATTGACGATGCTGCAGATGTTCTTTGGCGGCGTACAAGGCGGCGATGCTGCGCGCTTCCGAGCATTCTTCGCGTTGAATAACCTGGTGTAACTCCGCAAGCTTGATCGGTACTACTTCAAGCGGTTCCGGCTCATCACCGACCGCTGTTTTTTCATACAAATCTTCAGCCAGTAGTATTTCGATACTGTGCGACATATATCCTGGTGAGATGGTGAAGCTGTTCAGTTCGGTAACAGTATGTGCGGCATAGCCGATCTCTTCAGCCAATTCGCGATTCGCTCCATCAATCATGCTTTCTCCCGCTTCGAGTCGTCCTTTGGGCAGAGCCAGTTCATAGCGATCTGTACCGGCACTGTATTCGAGTATCATCAACACAGTTTCCGGATCGATCATTGGCACCACCAGCACAGCACCGTGCGGACCGCCAATGAGTCTTTCATAGGAGCGCTGTTCGCCATTCGAGAAGGTGAGCTCGAGTGCTTCCACGGCAAAAAGACGCGTTTTTGCGATAATTTCACGTGAATTGATAACAGGTTTTACCGGCATTTAGCGCTCCATTTTCGGATTGTGTTAAATCTCTAGTATTGAATATATGCGAGATGTTCAAGTAATTCAGGGGCTTAATAGCCGTAAATCAAGTTCTGGTTGTTGTATATATGCCACTAACTGGAAAAATATGTTGCATTAATCACTCATCAGGATCACTATTGTGACCAAGTTAACAACACCAAGCGTTTTTAAAGCGTGTTGAACAGATTGTATTGAGGGGATGTCGCAATATGCTCTCGCAAAGCTAGTGTAAATAATACGAACTTAGAACCTACACAATTAGATTTGAGAGCAACATACGGGTAGTAGAGATTTATCTCACTACCCATTTTTTTTGTCCCACTTCTTTTGCCACTTTTTATCCCAGTTTTTGAAGCGCTTGCGGCAGTAAGCCAGCAGCTCGTCATAGTTGGTAAAGTGCAGCTTGAAATGCTGCTCGGCGGATTCATCCAGCTCACAAAAATCGTTTGAATATTCCCGGCAGACCATAGGACGGGTTGCGTGTATGCCGCAGTTGCCATCATCCTGAAGTTGTTCGCAAACGGCTTCGACATTCATGAACCAGCCATCTTCATCTTTATAAAAACTAATATTCTTATGTGCTACTTGCCATAGCAGTTGATCAAAGTCTGAGCGTTTTTTAGGTTTGTCTATTTCTATAGTGATGTAAGTACAGCATTTGCTGGTTTCACAATAGGAACATTTGTTTTCCGCGGTTAAGACCACCCCGGGTATTGATTGATGTATCTCTATAACGTCTTCTGAACTCATCGTGGTATGACTCCATTACTAATCAGGCGCACAGCACCATCACTATCTTTTTGTCCCAACAGAGGTAACATGTTGCTTACTTCTTCTGGTGTGTCTGGTTTACTTTTTATCTTTATATCGGCTTTATATTGCATGGCTGGATCAATGTCTATTTTTCCATCGATATCCAACTGGCTGCTGGCTGAGCTCTTGATGACAGCATTAATATTTCCATCTTCACCTTGTGCATCAATAATTATTTCGCCCAGTTCCAGTTCGACAGGAGCACTGACACTGGCATCTTTCCAGTTAATGCGAGCCTGAATTTGATCTAGTTTTTGTTCACGTAA
>CALISW010000005.1 GCA_938041655.1 uncultured Thiotrichales bacterium
ACACCGCCATACCAATACCTACTATAGCACCGAAGAAAGAGGAGATAAGAATTATGGCCGGTAAAGCCTGCCAGCCTAACCAGGCACCAAGCGCAGCCAGTAACTTGAAATCTCCATAGCCCATGCCTTCTTTACCGGTGACTAGTTTAAAGAGTTGAAATACACTCCAGAGAATCATATAACCTAGAATGGCTCCGAGTACGCTTGCTTTTAAATCGGTAAACAGGCCATTTTCGGGTATGTTAACCAGGATCCCTAACCAGACCAGAGGCAAGGTAATATCATCCGGTAACAGCTGGGTTTTCCTGTCTATGTCAGCCAGAGCAACCAATGACCAAACCAAAATCAAGGCAGTTAAGGTTTGCCAAGTGAAGCCAAACTTCCACGCTACAATCACGGAAAGTAAGCCAGTAAAGGCTTCTATGATCGGATATTGCATCGAAATCGGAGTTTTGCAACCACGACATTTTCCGCCTAGAGCCAGATAACTAACCACCGGGATATTTTCAATTGAGGTGATCTTATGCCCACAATTGGGACAGGCTGAGCGCGGTACCGATAGATTAAAGGGCTCGTTTACATCCGGGCGTTTTGTTTTTTGTAGTTGATCGCATTCTGAATGCCAACGCAGTTGCATCATGATGGGCAGTCGGTAGGCAACAACGTTGAGAAAACTGCCCACTAATAAACCAAATACGCCGGTGATACACATGGTAATCACCGGCGAACTTTGTATAAGTTCTAGCATGTTTAGAGCCTAGATGACTGCTCCCATCTTGAATATTGGTAGATACATGGCTACAACCAGACCACCTACCAGAACACCCAGAATACACATGATCATTGGTTCGAGTAATGCGCTTAGATTATCAACCAGGTTATCAACTTCTTCTTCATAAAAGTCGGCAACCTTACCCAGCATGGTATCAAGTGAGCCGGATTCTTCACCAATGGCTGTCATCTGACATACCATGTTAGGAAAAACACCGGTACTGGACATGGATTGGTTCAATTGCATTCCGGTCGCAGCATCATCTCGCATCCGCAATGTGGCATCAGAATAGACTGCATTACCAGTCGCTCCTGCCACAGAATCCATCGCTTCAACCAGTGGTACACCAGCAGCAAACATAGTAGACAAGGTTCTAGCAAAACGAGCGATGGATGATTTTTGTACGATTTCACCTAACACTGGAACTTTGAGCATGAATTTATCGAAACGTTTACGAAAGATTGCTGATCGTTTGTGCGCCCGCACCATAAAAAATACTCCAGCACCAACAGCCAGGAATACTACCCACCACCATTTTTGAAACACTTCTGATAGATTCACAACAAACTGAGTAAAGGCGGGGAGATCGGCTCCGAAGCCAGTAAACAGCTCTTCAAAAGTTGGTACAACTTTAACCAAAAGAATGGTTGAAACAACAAACGCTACAACAACTACTACTGCAGGGTAAGTCATCGCTTTTTTAATCTTAGCCTTCATTGATTCCGATTTTTCTTTGTATGTGGCAATTTTATCCAGCAAGGCTTCCAATGCACCTGATTGTTCACCAGCACCGACTAAGCTCACATATAAGTCATCGAATTGATCAGGATGTTTCGCCAGGGCGTCTGCCAAGGTATTACCTGATTCTATGTTTGCTTTAACGTCCAAGAGCATTGCAGACATATTAGGATTTTCATGTCCTCTGCCAATGATTTCAAAAGACTGCACCAGAGGTACACCCGCGGTCATCATGGTGGCTAGTTGGCGTGAGAAAATGGCAATATCCTTACCAACAATCTTTTTCTTACCACCTTTTTTTATTCGTTTTTTCTTCATCGAAACCGGGTTTATACCAATACGCCGAAGTTCGGCTTTGGCCAGGCCTTCATTTAATGCTTCGGTTTCGCCTTTTACTCGCGAGCCTTTTTTATTGACACCTTCGTATACGAAAGTCATTTTAGTTGGTGCTGCACTTGCTTTAGCTGCCATGTTTAATCCTTGGTCACTCTATTTAATTCTTCGATGCTCATGATACCTTCACGAACCTTGTTAAGACCGGAATCTCTAAGATCCAGTACGCCTTCTTTCTTTGCTTGATCAGCGATATCCATAGAGTTACCGCCTTCCATAATAATTCTTCCAATTTCTTCAGTAACCGGCATCACCTGGAATATACCTACTCGCCCTTTGGCACCGTTATTACACTGATCACAGCCTTCCGGATTGGGTTTGAATACTTTAAGTCGTTCTGTTTCGTCATCCAGAAAACCCTCTTCAAGCAGGGCTTCTTTGGGTACATCGTGGGCAGTTTTGCAATGCTCACAGAGTCGTCGACCCAGTCGCTGCGCAATGATAAGAGTCACCGATGAGGCTATATTGTAACTTGGGACACCCATGTTTGATAAACGGGTTAGAGTTTGCGGTGCATCGTTCGTGTGCAATGTTGATAACACCAGGTGACCGGTTTGTGCGGCCTTAATCGCAATTTCTGCTGTTTCCAGGTCTCGAATCTCACCCACCATGATGACGTCTGGATCCTGTCTCAAGAAGGCTCTCAATGCAGCGGCAAAAGTGAGGCCAACTTTTGCATTCACGTTAACCTGGTTTACGCCAGGCATATTAATTTCAGACGGGTCCTCAGCGGTTGATATATTTCTATCTGGAGTATTCAGGATATGCAATCCAGAATATAGCGAAACGGTTTTACCACTACCGGTTGGTCCGGTGACCAGAATCATCCCATAGGGATTTTGTAGTGCATCTTCATAGAGTTTTTGTTGCTTGGGATCATAACCCAGTTTGTCGATACCGATAGATGTGCTATCAGAATCAAGAATACGCAAGACCACTTTTTCACCAAACAGGGTAGGGCAGGTATTAACACGAAAGTCCATCGACCGGGTTTTACTGATCTTTAGTTTTATGCGTCCATCTTGAGGCACGCGTCGCTCGGCAATATCCATACGTGACATAACTTTAACGCGTGAGATTATCCTTGGGGCCAAAGCCGGTGGTGGTGCAGCGATTTCCTGCAACATACCATCCATGCGAAAGCGCACCCTCAGTTTTTTCTCGTAGGGTTCAACGTGTATATCAGAAGCCCCTTTGTTGATCGCGTCCAGCAACATTTTATTTACAAATCGAACAACAGGAGTGTCATCCACTTCACTATTTTGAGTGTCATCCGGAGTTGGTTCATCGCCACCAATTTCAAGATTATCAAGGTCCTCATCCAGCTCCATATCCTTGAAGGTGG
>CALISW010000006.1 GCA_938041655.1 uncultured Thiotrichales bacterium
GGGTCGTGTTTTAAGATTAATAGTGGGGCCTTTGTCTGCCGAGCCAAACACAGGCATTCCCTCGCTATCAACAGCGGTATCATTCAGTTGCAAAGCATCTTTTGTCAGTAGCAGCGTTTCGTTCAAATACACGGTTTTTTGATACAACTTGGAATAGTAGCTGCAGCTGTCAGGTTTTAGATAACCCTGATAAGCACCTGCTTCACGTCGCCAATACACCTCGCAGCCCGGTTTCAAAATAAAATCATCGGCGGTCAGTGCAGCTTGCAATGTTTTGTTCAAGTGCAGGTCTCTGAGTAATGGCGGATCTTTAGGTGTGTAGATAGTCAGCCGAATCGCCGATTCATCCTCATCAATATCAAAGGCATAAATTCGTTGGCGGTAAAGATCATCAGGATCATAGTGCTGGTACTGCTGGGCATAGAGTGTCTTGCTGTTGGTGAAGGCCACCTCAACTGGCTGAAACAAATGATGCGTATGCCGCTGACGAGCAGCCTCCACTACGCCATCAGCAAGCTGCTGCTGTACTTGCTGGTCATTATCGTACTCGCCCGGAAACCAACGCAGCATCTCTTCCAGATCATTTTCCAAACCTGATCTTGAAATGTCGTAACTAGTACAAGCACTGGTCAAACAAACAATTAAACAGCACAGAACAACAGAGCTGGAACTGATTAGCCGTGCAGCTTGTGGTTTGGATTTCATAAAGGGGCTAAACGTTAACCGATTTAGAAAAGACATTGAGTACAATGACGCCGCTAATAATCAAGCCGATGCCAATCATGGCGGGCAAGTCCAGAGTTTGTTTGTACAAAAAATAAGAGCTAATCGCGACCAGCACAATGCCGAGTCCTGACCATACTGCGTAAGTGATACCAACGGGTATAACTCTCAGCACCAGCGTCATAAAATAAATCGCAATACAATACCCGGTCACTGCAATCACACTGGGAACAAGCCTGGTAAATTCTTCTGTCGCTTTGAGCGCAGTGGTTGCCGTGACTTCAGCAAGAATGGCAATTGCCAGATATACATAAGTCATGGTTATGATTTCGGCTGAAAGTCAGAGACTGAAACCCGCGGGCGGTCAGCTTGAACCTCAGTCAACGGCGTAGCAATTTCCAGTTCGTTGGTGCAGCGCACGGCCAGCTGTTGATATTCGCTGGTGCCCTGTGTTTTCCACATGACCTCTTCGTCTTTGAGCGTGCGTTTTACTTTCGCGGGGGTGCCCATGATCATGCTGCGTTCTTCGCACTTAAAACCAGCGCCCACAAAACTACAGGCAGCAATAATACAATCTCTGGCAATCACTGAGTCATCCATCACTACCGCATTCATACCGACTAATGAGTTCTCGCCAATGATGCAACCATGCAAAATGGCACCATGGCCAATATGCCCATCCTGTTTTACCACACAGTCTTTATCAGGAAAGGCATGCATCACGCAGGTATCTTGTAAGTTGGAACCCTGATCGAGCTGGATACGACCAAAGTCACCGCGTAACACAGCACCGGGCCCAACAAAAACGTTAGCAGCAATAATCACATCTCCGATCAGCACCGCTTCCGGGTGTACATAGGCAGCTGGATCAATGACGGGAATGAATTCTCCAAGGCGATAAACAGGCATACAGACTATCCTTTAGGCTGATTGATAATGATACATAGGTTTGCGATAGTTGTGCTTAGTTTGTATCATTATAAACACTACTCCACCTGGGTTTTAGCATGGACTTGAACGACATTATTTACGAGCGTGATGCGCATCTGGCAGTCATTATGCTTAATCGTCCCGACACGCTCAACAGTTTCACTGCAGCAATGCACGAAGAGCTGGCGCAAGTGATGCAAGAGGTTCAATCAGACCCGGACATAAGAGCCGTATTACTTACCGGCATGGGACGTGGTTTTTGTGCCGGTCAGGACTTAAATGACCGTGCTACCTCACCCGATAGTGGTCCTCCAGACCTGGGTGCGGCTATCGAAAATTACTGGAACCCGTTAATACGCTCTATAACAGAAATGCCTAAGCCCGTAATTTGCGCCGTTAACGGTGTGGCTGCAGGTGCAGGAGCCAGTATCGCACTCGCATGCGACATTGTGCTGGCAGCACGTAGTGCCAGTTTTGTGCAAGTCTTCTCCAAGATTGGTTTAATCCCCGATTCTGGTGGTAGCTGGAACTTACCGCGCGCATTGAGTCTTCCCAGAGCCAAGGCGCTCGCTATGCTGGGAGACAAGTTACCCGCAGAGCAGGCTGAGCAGTGGGGCATGATCTGGCGTTGTGTAGATGATGAGAGCCTTATGGAAGAAGCCAAAGCCATGGCAAGCGAGCTTTCACAGCGACCAACCCAGGCGCTGGCTGCTATCAAACAAATTTTCGCCAGCTCCAGCACTATGCCATTACCTGAGCATCTGGAAATTGAAAAGCAAACTATGGCGCGTCTGGGGAAATCAGATGACTATGCTGAAGGCGTAAGCGCCTTTATTGAAAAACGTAAGCCAGTCTTCAAGGGTAAATAAGATGGATGCGCAAGAAATAGCCGAACGTGCTGGCAAAACCATGTTTGCTAATGATGCATCGTCACCACATGTGGGCATGACGCTGGACAATATTTCTCCGGGTAAAGCAGAGATGAGTCTGGTGGTATTGGATTACATGCTCAATGGCGCGAAGGTTTGTCACGGTGGCTACATCTTTATGTTGGCAGATTCCTGTTTTGCCTTTGCCTGCAACAGTCATAACGACGCCACTCTGGCGCAGGGCTGTAATATCGATTTTATTCGCCCGGCGGTAGAGGGTGACCAGTTAAAAGCGAAGGCAATCGAACTAAGTCGTGGGCGTAAAACCGGTGTGTATGACGTAATGGTAACCAATCAAAATGATAAACTGGTGGCAAGTTTTCGCGGCAAGTCCTTCTCAAGCGGTAAGCCCATCTTTGAAGAGCAAGCCGAGTAGCGCTACTCAATATAAACAAAGAACATGGCTTCATAACAAACATACAAAGTTATCTATAAGGAACACAACATGTCAGATGCATTCATCATTGACGCAGTAAGAACTCCAATTGGTCGTTATGGCGGCGGTTTGTCATCCATTCGAGCCGATGATCTGGGTGCATTACCCATGAAAGCCTTGCTGGAACGTAACAGCAGTATTGATCCAGCCGCGATTGATGATGTGATTTACGGTTGCGCCAACCAGGCCGGAGAGGACAATCGTAACGTTGCCCGCATGAGTTCTTTACTAGCAGGTGTACCCATGAGTGCAGCAGCAGTAACCTTGAACCGACTGTGTGGCTCGGGGTTGGATGCGACCAACAGCGCTGCCCGTAACATCAAACTTGGTGAGGCAGATTTAATGATCGCTGGTGGGGTTGAGGCCATGAGCCGGGCACCCTTTGTTATGAACAAGTCTCGCAGTGCTTTTGACCGCAGCCCCAAAATGTATGACACCACTATGGGCTGGCGTTTCGTCAACAAGCTCATGCACAAGCAATACGGTACCGACTCCATGCCTGAAACGGCAGAGAACGTAGCCGAGAAGTTTAATATCTCGCGTGAAGACCAGGATCAATTTGCCTTGCGCAGTCAGCAGCGTGTCGAACGTGCACAAAAAGAGAATCTGTTTGATAAAGAGATTGTGCCGGTCACCATTCCACAACGTAAGGGAGATGATCTGGTGGTGGCAAAAGATGAACACCCGCGTGCAGGCACAACCATTGAGGGTCTGGCGAAATTACCCGCGCCTTTCAGAGAGGGTGGTTCTGTCACAGCCGGTAATGCTTCTGGTATTAATGATGGTGCCTGTGCGTTGCTACTGGCATCAGAAAACGCGGTAGATCAATACAGTCTGGCGCCAATAGCTAAAGTCATCGGTGGTGCGGTAGTGGGTCTGGAGCCAGCCATTATGGGTTTTGGTCCATCACCCGCGATTAAGAAACTGTTGGCGCGTTTGAATCTTTCGCTGGATCAAATGGATGTGATTGAGTTAAACGAAGCCTTTGCTGCACAAGCACTGGCGGTTACCAGAGATCTGGGTCTGCCGGATGATGCTGAACATGTGAATCCTAATGGCGGCGCTATTGCTCTGGGTCACCCATTGGGTATGAGTGGCGCACGCCTGGTAACAACTGCCGCGTACGAGCTGCAGCGTCGTGAAGCACGTTATGCACTATGTAGCATGTGTATCGGTGTCGGACAGGGCATTGCGGTCGTAATCGAGCGGGTTTGATCGATTTCACGCATTTCACGATACGATACAACATTTAGAGAAATATCGTATATAATGTATCAAATACTTTACGGAGCTGCGTATGAGTGATTTAGCGCCCGAACTGGATAACTTCCAGCAAAAAATTGATGACGAGCAGCGCATTGAGCCAAAAGACTGGATGCCAGAGAAGTACCGTCTGAATCTAATCCGTCAGATGTCGCAGCATGCGCACTCTGAAGTGATTGGCATGCAGCCAGAAGGTAACTGGATCAGTTCAGCTCCGTCGCTATACCGCAAGATCGTGCTGCTATCTAAAGTGCAAGACGAAGCAGGGCATGGCTTGTATCTATACAGTGCGACCGAAACACTCGGTATCAGTCGCGCTGAAATGAACTCCAGACTGCAGTCTGGTGAATCCAAGTACGCCTCGATTTTTAATTACCCCTCGCTGACCTGGGCAGATGTTGGCGCCATAGGCTGGTTGGTAGACGGTGCGGCTATCGTCAACCAGGTGTCGTTGCAGCGAACCTCTTATGGCCCGTATGCGCGTGCCATGATTCGTATCTGTAAAGAAGAGAGTTTTCACCAGCGTCAGGGTTACGACATTATGGTCAAGCTGGCTGAAGGCTCAAAAGAACAGCGCGAGATGGCACAAGACGCGATCAATCGCTGGTGGTGGCCATCGCTCATGATGTTCGGGCCACATGATTCAGACTCGGTTAACTCACAACAATCCATGAAGTGGAAGATCAAGCGTCAAAGCAATGATGATCTGCGTCAGAAGTTTGTTGATCAAACCGTGCAGCAAACAGAAATACTCAAGCTGGAACTACCTGACCCTGATCTGAAGTGGAATGAAGAGCGTCAGCATTATGACTTTGGTGAAATCGACTGGGATGAGTTCTATCAGGTCATAAAGGGCAACGGCCACTGCAACCGTGACCGTATCAAACACCACGTCAGCGCGCATGAAGAAGGTGCCTGGGTACGTGATGCCATGACAGCCTATGCCGAGAAAAAAGCACAGCGCAAGGAAGTCGCCTGATGTCAGACCCGAGCCTGATATTATTTGAAGTATTCGTGCGCAGTAACCGCGGGCTGGATCATCAGCATGTGGGTAGTGTCTATGCCAGTGATCATGAGCAAGCGTTGGTCAACGCGCGTGATGTTTACATCCGCCGTGGTGAAGGTGTGAGTATCTGGGTGGTTAAAACAGATGACATTGTTGCCTCACAAGAAAGCGATGTTGATACCTTCTATGACCCGATGGATGACAAAGCCTACCGTCACGCCATGTCATACCCTATGCCGGAAGGCGTCAAGAACATTTAAGCCCATGACTGAGCCAAGCAATCTATCAACCTATGTGTTGCGTCTTGCTGACGACGCCATGGTATTGGGCCAACGCATTTCCGAGTGGACCTCTAATAGCCCGAATCTTGAAGAAGACATAGCCAACAGCAATGTTGCGTTGGACTACTTGGGTCGTGCCCGTATGTTGTATGCCTACGCAGCCACCATGCTCAACACCACCGAAGACGAATTAGCCTTCATGCGTGATGCGCGTCAATACACCAACTTGCTCATGCATGAATTACCCAAGGGTGATTATGCCTTTAGCACCGTACGCCAATTCTTTATTGATAGTTTTGATGTGCTGTACTTTGAACAGTTAGTAAATTCCAGTGATGCCCAGTTGGCAGCCATTGCTGCGAAGACCCTTAAAGAATGTCGTTATCATGTACGCCGCAGCCGAGACTTGATGGTGCGTCTGGGTGATGGCACTGAAGAAAGTCATACACGTATGCAAACCGCACTCAATGAATTGTGGGGTTATCGCCATGAGTTGTTCATGGATGATGAACTGGAAACCGAACTGCAGCAGCAGGGTATAGCCATAACCCGTACCGACTTACAGCAAGCGTGGGATGCAGCTATTAATGATTGTCTGGCAGAAGCAACCTTGAGCATTCCGGAAACAGACTGGACCGTCACAGGTGGCCGTGCCGGAGTACATAGCGAACACCTGGGGCATATGCTGGATGATATGCAATGTCTGCACCGTAGTTACCCGGGCGTTACCTGGTAATGCGTTCAGTGACTGAAACAGTGGTGCCTATCAAGGTGCACAAGCAACACCAACAAGACTTGAAACCTTTGGAGTCAGGCCTTAATCAACGCGTCATGCGTGTGTTGAGTGAAGTCAAAGACCCCGAGCTACCCATGCTGTCTATACAAGACTTGGGTATCTTACGTTCAGTAGGTTGGTCTGATGCTGAGCAACTGGTCGTAAAGATCTCACCGACCTATAGCGGTTGCCCGGCGGTAGAAGCGATTCGCGTCAATATCATTGAACAGCTAACAGAATATGGTTTTACCAACGTCAGCGTAGTTGAGCAGTTGTCACCGGCGTGGACAACCGAGTGGATGACAGAGCGCGGTAAAGCCGCTCTCAAAGAACACGGCATTGCAGCGCCGTTGGCTAACGGCTGTTCCAAGCCTGTGCCAGAGAGTGGTCTTGAGTGCCCACAATGCAACAGCACCAAAACCAATTTGATCACCGAGTTTGGTTCTACCGCGTGCAAAGCAATGTACAACTGCAATAGCTGCTTTGAAACGTTTGATTACTTCAAGGCATTCTAAAAAAGCGCATGGATTTCCATACACTCACCGTTAAAGACATACGCCAAGAAACTGATAACGCGCGCGTGCTGTCTTTTGATGTGCCAGCCGAGCTACAAGATAGCTTTGCGTTTAAAGCCGGGCAGTATTTAACTCTGGAACACACCATTGACGGTGAATCCGTGCGCCGCTCCTATTCAATTTGCTCTGGTGTGCATGATGAGCAACTGCAAGTGGGCATCAAGCGCGTAGAAGGTGGTGTGTTTTCCAACTACGTTCATGAAACGCTCAAAGTCGGCGACACACTGCGAGTCATGCCGCCACAGGGCGAGTTCTTTACGCCGCTGGATTCAGCGCAATCTAAAAACTATTTGTTCATTGCTGCTGGCAGTGGCATTACCCCGGTGTTGTCATTAATCAAAACCACACTGGCAACCGAGCCAAACAGCAAAGCGACGCTGATTTACGGCAATCAAAGTACCGCCACGATGATGTTCAAAAATGATTTGTCGTTTATTAAAAACCAACACATGAGCCGTTTGCACTGGATTAATATCTACAGCCGTCAGCCACAACAAGCAGAAGTACTCAACGGACGTGTTGATAATAAGAAGGGTGCCGAGCTGGCACAAAAGCTGATTGATCTGGCAAGCTTTGACGAGTTCTTTTTGTGTGGGCCAGAAGCCATGATCTCCGGTGTCTCACGTGGCCTCACCAACTTTGGTATCAAAGATGAAAAGATCCACTATGAACTATTTGCCAGTTCAGCCGAAGACGCCAAAGCCATCATTGAAAAGCACCATGCGCGTGCCGTTAAGTTCAAGGGCAAGACCAGTAGCATTCAGTTGGTGAGAGGCGGACGTGAATACCAGTTTGAATTAACCGCCGATGGCGAAAACCTGCTCGACGCCGGTATGGCACAAGGCGCTGATCTACCGTTCTCTTGTAAAGCCGGTATTTGTGCTACCTGTCGTTGCAAACTGGTCAGTGGTGAAGTTGAAATGGATATAGACCATGGTCTGCAGGCACAAGAGATAGAAGCTGGCTATATTCTCAGTTGTCAGGCACATCCACTTTCAGATACTGTACGGGTTGATTTCGACCAATCCTGATATCTAGTAAGCTGCATACCTTA
>CALISW010000007.1 GCA_938041655.1 uncultured Thiotrichales bacterium
AGCGCTTTAATTCTTTGCGCTTCATTTTCAGTAATCTCGGGGGTTTTCATGAATATCCCTATTCCTTTATTGGCATATGTCTAAGATGCTCAATAAGCTAATTCCACATAAGCATTGTGTCATTAAAGTCATTTGTCTATCAGAATTTGAAGATTTGTTAACGATATTTAATACATTTTGCGTGAATCAGTTCACGTTTATACTAACTGTAAGGGCAATTCTCTCAAGCGTTGTCCGGTCGCCACAAACAGAGCATTGGCTACCGCTGGCGCGATAGGCGGCACTCCCACTTCACCTACCCCGGTAGGATCGATATTACTGTCAACCAAATGAACTTCAACCACCGGTGCTTCATGCATCCGCAATACCGGCAAATCATGGAAATTACTCCCGGCAACCGCACCATCCTCAATCTGTAGTGCTGGCTTTAGAGCAGCCGACAAACCATAGATGACTGCACCCTCTATTTGCATAACGACGATATCCGGATTAACTACCCGACCACAATCAAGTGCGACGGTAACTTTATCTACCATAAATGAAGTTCCTTCGACACTAACCTCGGCCACCATAGCAACGAATGAACCAAAGGAAGGATGTACAGCAACACCCTGGTGGGCATTGCTATTACCCCAATCAGATTTTTCAGCCACCAGTTCCAGTACTTTTTTATCTCTCGGAAAATCCTGCATGTGCGCCAGTCGAAACTCAACCGGATCACGCCCGGCGGCATGCGCCATTTCATCCATGAAACCTTCGGTTACAAAACCATTAAATGAATTACCTACCGAACGCCAAAACCCAGTCGGAATACCCGGATCATAAACGGTGCGTGAAACTGCCATATTCTCGCAGGCATACGGAATGTGCGTACCCTCTTCCATGATGGGCGCCATTTTTTTGACCAGGCCAGAAAGACCGCGACCCATGGATCTAACCATGCCGTTGGGAGCAGCAGAGGGTGAAACACCGGCAATCAAGCTATTGGCAAAAGAGGTCATGACGGAACTCGAGACCATGGTATGAGACCAGGTATTGAGTTCCATGTTTTTGTTCAAGCTACCTTTAAAGCGGTGTATCGAAGATGGTCGATAGTAATCATGTCGCATATCGTCTTCACGCGACCAGACCAGTTTAACCGGCGTACCCGGATAGGCAGCAGCTACTTCTCCAGCCTCGTGAGCAAAATCTGTCATAGCGCGGCGGCCAAAACCACCGCCCATCAACATTGCGTTTACCTTGATATTTTTCTTGGGTATGCCTGATGCCATATGCACAGCACTCTGAACCATATCGGGTGCCTGGGTTGGCGACCAGACTTCTGCCTCTCCTTCATTAATCAACACGGTGGTGTTTTGTGGCTCCATAGTGCTGTGATGCAAAAAAGGCAACACGTATTCAGCTTCCAGCAACTCGGCATTCCCGGATGCTGCCGCAACATCACCGCTACTATGTAACTCTTTTATTTTTCCATCACGCAATGCCGCGCGTTGGTTCTCAAGAATCATGTCTGATGTCAGGCCAGCCAATGGCCCTTTATCCCAAACGATATCCAGCGCCTTGATCGCCTTACTGGCTTGCCAGTATGAATCAGCCAACACGGCTACGCCGTTCGAGATCGCCAGAACATCGATAACCCCGGGAATCGCACGCGTCACTCCGGCATCAAAACTTACTGCATGCCCACCAAAATGAGGACAGCGACTGACCATCGCAATCTTCATACCCGGCAAGTCAACATCCATGCCGTATTCTGCTGTGCCATTGACCTTGATGCGGGCATCCACACGCTGGTCAAATTTTCCTATGTACTTGTAATCGTCAGGATTTTTTACGTCAGACTGTTCAGGAATTTCAAGCGTTGCTGCTGCCTCAGACACATCACCATACAATAGTTGCTCACCAGTAACCTGATTTTTCAAGATGCCATCATTTGTAGCCACTTGCCCTGCATCAATTGACCAACGATCCGCAGCGGCCGATATCAGCACGGCTCTGGCGGTTGCGCCTGCTTCACGAACATGTTGCCAGGAGTCCTTGATGCTCATGCTGCCGCCGGTAATTTGACCTACTAAAGGGGCACCATAATCCGGATGCACGCCAGCCGCCTCGGTACGTATTTTTGTCGGATGCAAATCAAGCTCTTCAGCAACCAGAGTAGTCAAGCCGGTGATGATACCCTGCCCCATCTCCGCCTTGTCGTAATGAAACACCACCTCATTCTCTGGTGTGATTTGCAGGTACGCATTAGGTGCAAAACCACCTTGACGCAAACCCGGTAATGGCGGATCTTTTTTCAACACCATTGCCATCACCAGCCCCCCGCCGACAACGCCGGTACCCACTAAAAACTTGCGACGAGTAATCATGCTTGACCCTCATCTGTCTCAGCAACCAACGCAATTGCCTTATAAATCCGTTGATAACAACCACAACGACAGATGTTACCTGCCATTGTATTTTTAATCTCTGCCTCGCTCGGTTTGGGATTCTCGTTTAATAAAGAGACGGCGGACATGATTTGTCCCGACTGACAATAACCACACTGCGGCACATTCAATTCTACCCAGGCTTGCTGCAAGGGATGCTCATCATTCAAGCCTTCGATGGTAGTCAACTCCTGACCTTGTGCAGCAGTAACAGGGGTTACGCAACTGCGAATCGCCTTACCATTCAGTAGCACGGTACATGCACCACACTGGGCAATACCACAACCAAACTTGGTTCCAGTTAATTTTAGATCCTCTCGAATAACCCACAATAGAGGAGTGTCCGCAGCTACCTCAATATTCTGTGGCTGCTGGTTCAGGGTAAAGCTGATTTTGGTAGTATTGTCTTTCATGAGCAGAGTATACCAATAGATTTGAAGGTAAGTGTCTCTCAGGCTAAAACCCTATTCATTTATACAGTCAATCTATACATACACATAAAAAAAGCGCGGCATAGCCGCGCTTTTTCGAATAGGAAATCTCAATATTATGCTTCGTAATTTGCTGCCACGTAAGCCCAGTTAATCAACTCACAAAAATTCTCCAGATAAGCACCACGCTCATTTCTATAATCAATGTAATAGGCATGCTCCCAAACATCACAGACCAGCAAGGGTGTATATCCTTCTGTCAAGACACAACCTTCATTAGACGTGTTGACGATAGCTAGCTCGCCATTTTGCCGCTTAACCAGCCAGGTCCAACCCGAACCAAAATTTTTGCCTGCAGCCTGCTTAAAGACATCAACAAAATCAGCTACAGAACCAAATTCTTTCAACAATGCTTTCCCAAATGCATCGGCCGGCATATAGCCATTACCAGGAGCAATACAGTTCCAGTAAAAGGTGTGATTCCAAAGCTGAGCCGCATTGTTGAGCATGCCGCCTTCCGATTTCATGATGATATTAATCAGACTCATGTCTTCGAATTCTGTACCTACAATCATTTTATTTAAATTATTGGCGTAGGCCTGATGGTGTTTGCCGTGATGATATTCCAGTGTTTCCCTGGTGATATGTGGTTCCAATGCATCCATGTCGAAAGGAAGGACTGCCTGATGCTTCATTTTCTTCTAACCCGATCTTTAAAGTGATCGACCATCTTAGTTGAAGAGCTGAGGTAGCGATGTAAACACTGCTTCATATCGGTTAAATTAAATTTACATATGTCATAACCAAGACACAATGTCAGCGAAGAACTAGATGGAAGGTATACGCGCCAATAATAATGGCAAGTAGCGATCAATCAGTAGAAAGGTAAAGAGCAGCAGCAGATAGACAATAGAGTAAACGAAGGTCTTGGTCGCCCAGGCATCACTTTTGGTATACCACATCATCAGAGCATGATAGAGAAAGACGCCACCGAGAAACAACGCGCCAATCATATACATCACACCATTGCCGCCTACCAGGAATGGCAACAATGAAACCAGCAATAACAACACGGTATAAAAAATAATTTGCAGGCGAGTAAAGTCATTGCCGTGTGTAACAGGCAGCATCGGGATTCCTGCTTTGGCGTAATCTTCTTTACGATAAATTGCCAGCGCCCAAAAATGAGGCGGCGTCCAGACAAAAATTATTAATACCAGCACCAGTGCGTAAGCATCAACCTGATTAGTTACCGCCGTCCAACCTAGTAGTGGTGGGCTGGCGCCAGCCAAGCCTCCAATCACGATATTTTGTGGCGTCGCCCGCTTCAGCCACAAACTATAAATAAAGGCGTAACCAATCAAAGATAAGGTGGTCAGTACTGCGGTTAATGTGTTTACAAAGAACAGCAGAATTAACAGGCCAAGCAAACCAATCACAAAGGCAAAAGTAAAGCAGTTGGCCGGACTCAGGTTGCCGGTTGGCAGGGGTCGGTTTTTGGTGCGATACATTTTCGCATCAACATAGCGATCCACCACATGATTCACAGCCGCAGCCGCACCGGACATTAGCGCAATCCCGAGTGTGCCAAAGATAAACGCATTCAGCGGAAAGGTTCCCGGCTTTGCCAATAGCATCCCGACCCAGGCGGTAAAGACCATGGTCAGGACCACATTGGGCTTGGTTAGCTCATAGTAGGAAGCGACCGTTGTTCGCCAGCTACCAGGCTTGATATCCAGAGCGCTACTCATTATCCAATCCGCGAGTTTTCCAGTAATTTGTGTAAATCACTATACACACCTTTGGTTGAAGAACCCTCCAGGTAACGCAATACTTTATTAGCATGTGGATCGATCAAGTATAAATTTCTTTTGGGCGCTGCATCAATCGCCTGCAAGCTCTGATTATCAGCGAGACGCAGTACCAACATACGCGGGTGTCTTTGCTGCATTAATTTCCCAGAATCATAGGAGGCCTGATCGGTAGCCATGTAGACGTACTGCAACCGCGATACATCACGACCTAAACGCAAGCGCGCCTGACTCATAACAAATAAGGATGTTTCACAATAGATGTCGCACTGACCATCAGCCACATAAACCAGTGACCACATTTTTTCAAACCAGGTTTCATCGAGCGTATTACCATTCATATCGACCGCACTAAAATCAGAGAGCGGTTCAATGGGTAACATCAGCTCGCCGTAGTTGCTGCGCTCAGGATGCTTCCAGGCATCGAGATTATAGAACATTAGCAAGGCCAAAATTAATGGCACAAAAAATGTAGCCAACAAGCCAATCAATCCTGCCCGTGATTTAGTCTTGCCTGCTGGTTGTGCTTCAGTCATTCTTTATTCGCATTAAAATTATTAAAATAACAAACATCGCCAGTGCCAACGCAAACCATTGCACAGCATAACCCAGATGTCTTTCCGGGCTGAAAGCGACTACATCCCACTCTCTCAAGTAACCATCCGCCACCTCTGGTGATAACCTCACCACCACTGGCAACAATGGCATTCCCAGAATTTCTGACACTTGAGCGTAGTCTATATATTGTATCATTCGCGGCCAGCCACTTTGCTCATTGTCGACGCTACCAAGCCGCAACCCTTCCCCGAAAGGCGTGTAGGCATAACCGCTGATCTTTCTGCTCGTTTTCGCGACATTGATATCCGGTAATTGCTCGCGATACTCACCCTGTGCCAGCCAGCCTCTGTCAACCAGTACCACCTCGCCTGACGTAGTTTGTAGAGGCGTAAAAACATTCAAGCCCACTACGCCATCTCGTATTTGATTCTCCAGCAGCAACTGCCGAGAGGATAAATACTGGCCCGTCACATTTACATCCCGATACCGCCATGCCGAATAATCATCCAGCTGCAGCGGCAAGCTAACGGTTTCGAGCGATGATTTCTTGAGTTCACTCTCTAATATCTGTTCTTTTTCTACTTTACGCTGTAGCTGCCAGCTACCCAGTGCCAGAAACATACCCAGCATCACCAGTACCAGCACAGCCAGACTGGTCACTCGACCATTACTCTTACTAGGGTATAATTCAGGCATTATTGGGAGTACACAATGGCAGCTAAAATTTTTGTAGTCGTATTACTATTAATAGTAATCGGTAGTCTGGGTTCAGCGTTATTTTATATGATGAAAGATCGCGGCAACTCGAAACGAATGGTAAGAGCACTTACCATTCGCATCAGTGTTTCTGTCGTTGCCTTTCTACTAATTCTGTTGTTTGCCGCCACCGGTATTATTGAACCAAACTCTGTTCCCGGCTAACACTTACAACCAGTAAACAAAGATAAATAATCCTAACCAGACCACGTCTACAAAGTGCCAGTACCAGGCAACCGCCTCAAAGCCGAAATGCTGTTCCGGTGTAAAATGGCCTCTCAAGACTCTGAACAAGATCACCGTCAGCATGATCGCACCAATGGTTACATGCATGCCATGAAAGCCGGTTAACATGAAGAAGGTCGAACCATAGACACCGGTTGATAGCTTGAGATTCAGATGTGCATAGGCCTCATAGTACTCCAACGCCTGACACGCCATAAACAAGACTCCCAATAGAATGGTTGCCACCAAACCCCAAATCAACGGTTTGCGATGATTCTCTAACAAACCATGATGCGCGATAGTCAGTGTTACACCCGAGGTCAATAGCAAAGCCGTGTTAATAGCCGGCAGACCCCATGCACCCATAATCTTGTAGTCACCGCCTAATTCGGCAGGACCATTGGTAGGCCACATGCTTTCAAAGCCGGCCCACAGTTGAGTGTTGGTTGTTAACTCGGAACCCGCCCCACCAATCCAGGGCACTGACAAGATGCGCGCATAATAAAGTGCGCCAAAAAATGCGGCGAAGAACATAACTTCCGAGAAAATAAACCAGAACATGCCCCAACGAAAGCTGAGATCCACTTGCTCGTTGTAGGTGCCGTGCTCGCTCTCAAGTACTACGGTTCGAAACCACTGGAACATGAAAAACAAGGTCATTGCCAAGCCTACGAACATCATGATTTGTCCGACCGGCACTTCATTGAGTAACAATGAAAACCCAACCAACAAGGTGGTCAGACTAACCGACATAAAGATTGGCCAATAACTGCCGTGCGGTATGTAGTAACTATTTTCGCCGTGTGATGACATCAGGTTTATCCTCCAGCAGGAACTTCAAAAGTAAAAGGGGTTACAGATGCCGTTTCGGTGACATCAAAAAATGTGTAAGAAAGCGTTATCACTTCAACCTTTTCAGGTAGGGCCGGGTCAACCACAAACACTACCGGCATTTGACGCTCTTCTTTGGCTGCAAAGGTCTGGTTGGTAAAACAAAAACATTCCACTTTATGAAAATGTCTTGAGGCGAGACCGGGCATAACGCTGGGTATAGCCTGACCGACCACCGCGTCCGGGCGATGATTAATTGCTGTGTAATTAGTGACGATACGCTGACCGGGGTGCACTTCAAGCTCAAAGATCTCAGGCTCAAAGGTCCAGTTCATACTATTGTTTAAATTCGCGACGAACTGCACTTTTACCGTGCGCGTCATATCTGGCTCGAACTCTACTTCCTGCTGCGTGGAAACAATTTCGGTATTGCCATTCAAGCCGGTTATATTGCAGAGCACATCATAGATAGGCACCATTAAATAGCCGAAGCCAAACATTGCCAGGGCAATGAAAGATGAGCGTAATACTGTGGTGGCTTTTTTATCAGTCATGCTGGTTATCTGGACAGAAAGAAAAATGCTGAACAATAGAAACTAACCGCAATAATCCCAAGAATTATTGCGGTTCTTTTAGCTCGTTTTTTTTGTACAGATCGGTCTGTCATTATTTTATAACGGGTGGTACATCAAAAGTGTGTGCCGGCGGTGGTGAAGGCAAAGTCCACTCGAGCCCTTCTGCACCTTCCCAAACCTGATCGGTAGCTTTCTTACCGCCACGAATCGTCTGGAAAACTATAAAGGCGAACAACAACTGGCTTAAACCGAAACCGAATGAGCCGATCGATGCCATGGTATTGAATTCGGTAAACTGCAACGAGTAATCCGGAATTCGTCGCGGCATACCCGCCAGACCAACAAAATGCATCGGGAAGAAAGTCAGGTTAACGAAAATAGTCGATAACCAGAAATGCCATTTACCAAGTGTTTCGTTATACATATGCCCGGTCCATTTAGGCAACCAGAAATAACCTGCAGCCATAATGGCAAACACCGCACCCGGCACCAGCACATAGTGGAAGTGCGCAACTACAAAGTAGGTATCGTGGTACTGGAAATCAGCCGGCGCTATCGCCAGCATCAAACCTGAAAAACCACCCAGGGTAAACATGATCACAAAACCCACTGCAAATAACATCGGTGTTTCAAAAGTCATTGACCCTCGCCACATGGTAGCGATCCAGTTAAATACTTTTACCCCAGTTGGCACCGCAATCAACATGGTAGAGAACATAAAGAACAACTCACCCACCAGCGGCATACCCACGGTAAACATGTGGTGCGCCCAGACGATAAACGAGAGAAACGCAATACTGGCGGTTGCATATACCATCGACGAATAACCAAACAATGGCTTACGCGCAAAGGTTGGAATGATGTGCGAAACAATACCGAACGCTGGGAGGATCAAAATATACACTTCAGGATGACCGAAAAACCAGAAGATATGTTGGAACATAACCGGGTCACCGCCACCAGCGGCACTAAAGAAACTGGTCGCGAAATATTTATCAGTCAACAGCATGGTTACCGCACCAGCCAAAACCGGCATGGTGGCAATCAACAAGTATGCCGTGATTAACCAGGTCCATACGAACAATGGCATTTTCAGCAGAGTCATACCAGGAGCGCGCATATTCAAAATAGTCGCAACCACATTGATCGAGCCCATGATGGACGATATACCCATCAAGTGAATCGAGAAAATTACAAACGGGAATGCATTACCGGTCTGCAACACCAACGGCGGATACATAGTCCAACCACCGGCAGGTGCACCACCCGGCATGAACAAGGTAGACAGCAACATGGTGAAGGCGAATGGCAGTATCCAGAAGCTCCAGTTATTCAAGCGTGGCAACGCCATATCACAACCGCCAACCATCATTGGAATTAACCAGTTAGCCAAGCCGGTAAAGGCCGGCATAACCGCGCCGAAAATCATGATCAATGCATGCATGGTGGTCATGGAATTGAAGAAGCCAGGTTCTACCCACTGCAACCCCGGAATGTATAGCTCGGCACGTATAACCATAGCCATCGCACCGCCGACAAAAAACATCAGCAATGAAAACAGCAGGTACAGGGTGCCAATGTCTTTATGATTGGTGGTAGTTATCCAGCGTTTGAAAAAACCCGGATGCTCATCATGATGGTCATCAACTGTTGCAGTACTCATTATTTATCCCTTACCTTTGTGCTTTTACTTGTTCTGCGGTGGCTTCGTCACCGGTATTATTGCCAAAAGAATTGCGCTGGTATGTAACCACAGCTGCAATCTCCTCATCTGATAGTTGTGGCCCAAACGCCACCATAGCTGACCCCGTGACTCCGTTTAGAACCAGAGAAATCTGTGCATCAAGATCACCGGTAACGACCGCACTGTTAGCGATCGACGGGAATGCAGGTGGAATGCCCTTGCCGTTGGGCTGGTGACAGGCCACGCAATTACGCATGTAGACTTGTTTACCCAGCTCCATTGAATCTGTTGCTGCCACATTTGTAGCTGCAGCTTCGGAGGAATTGGCTGCTGCCGCTGTGGCCGGTTTGGTAGCCGTACTTGTGGCCGGTGCGGATGGCTCAACTTCATTGTTTGGAGCCGAGGTGTTTGCAGAATCATCACCGCAAGCAAACAAAAGAGAGGTTGCTATCACCAGTAATAAATTTTGAATTGTTTGTTTCATCTTTATCCCCTACTCCAGCTCAATTTTAGCTTGCTGTATAGCCGCATCACTTTGCTGACTCAGCCAGGCCGTGTACTCGGGTTCATCTTTAGCGATGACCACTATCGGCATAAAGCCATGGTCTTTGCCACACAATTCGGCACATTGACCACGGTAAACACCAGGTGTATCAATGACCGTCCACATCTCGTTTATAAATCCGGGTACCGCATCTTTCTTGACGGCAAAATCAGGAATCCACCAGGCATGTATCACATCACTGGAGGTCAGTAAAAAACGGATCTTTTTGCCGGTAGGTAGTACCAACGCGTTATCCACCTCAAGCAGATAGTTCGGATTTTGATTACGATCAGCATCACCGTTGATCTGCTCCAATGGAGTCGACAAGCTACTGAAGAAAGAAACACCTTTGGCATCACCGTCAAGATACTCGTAGCGCCACTTCCATTGATAGCCGGTAATTTTAACCGTCATATCTGAAGAGCCAGTTGACTCCATCGCGATCAATGTCTTGGCCGCCGGAATCGCCATGGCGATCAGAATGATAAATGGAATGACTGTCCAGACAATTTCGACCAGGGTACTGTGATGAAAGGTTGCCGCTTTAAAACCGCGCGACTTTCGATGAAACATCATCGACCAGAACATGGCGCCGTAAACGACCACAGCAATTGCCACACAGATCCAGAAAATCAGCATATGCAATCTATATACTTCATTACTAATCTGGGTAACACCTTTAGGCATGTTCAAGCCATATTCTGCGGCGGCGAACTGAGTCGTCAGCAGAAGTGCGACGAGTACCACTGCTGATAGCTGCACTGTGCGGCTGATCAATTTCTTCATAACTTACAACTCCAACAAATAAAATTTTTATGGCCGTTAGGCCTGGCAACTCAACTGTGTTGTGTCTGCTCGATAACCTGTTTCAACTCACGCCAGAGATCCGTTCGATCGTCTGGCTCCAGGCAGGCACCAATTTCAACTTGTTTGCCTGCGGATCTGAGTAACAATTTGCTCGGCTGATTATGTGGCCCGGCTTGTCTTAACAACACCGAGGTCCAGCCCCGCTTAAACTCACATGCCTGCTGCTGCCGTCTATAACCACTTGCCACACTCACAGTGGCATCATCCACCCGAACCACTTCACGGTATTGATTCTGATAATCCACGTACATCAGTGCTGCAGCCAATGCCGTAAGTTCAAGACCGGCAAAGGGCAAAATCATCCAGAAACCCATCAGCGTAAAACCTGTCGCTACCACCAGAATTATTACAGCCAAACTCGAAAACAAGGCAATATTTGCTTGCCTGCTAAGCGATGCATTCGGCGAAATAACGATCTCAAACGGATTCATGACTTAATCTGAATTCAAAGCATCATTAAACGCTGCGAATTTTAACCGTTCTGGTCTGGCAAGAACAGAGATAATTGTTATTTTAAGGGCTTTATACCGGCTTAATTTCAATCCCTTTAAAACTGGCTGAATCCGGCGCTTTTTCAGGCTTCCAGGCATGTCCGTAGACAACCTCGATAGTCAAATTAAACTGGCTTTGCTGCTCGATGACCTGAGCCGCCAATAAAGCCTGTTTTTGTTGTGGCAAAATCAGTCCTGCAGCCCTTAAATCGAGCGATAATTGCTCGGTGTTGGTGTATTGAAGTGTCAATTTTTCCATTTCCATCACCGGATCACCCAGCCCGGAGGCGACCAGATCGTCACCGAGGTCATGCATATCGACAAATTCGGGGAAATCAATGTCCAGGTCTCGTAATTCCAGCAGGGTATCCGGCCCGTAACAGCTAAACATGACCAATCCGCCCGGAGCTAAAATTCTGGACATCTCATTCACTACAGCTAGCGGCTGACCCAACCAGTGCAGCATTAAATTGGAAAAGACCAGATCAATTGAGCCATCAGACAACGGTTGTTGACCTGCATCAGCGACCAGGCTGGCCAAACGCTTGCGCCAGCCAAGTTTGCGCTTGGCTGCTTGCGCGGCCTGCGGCAACAACTTATCTGCCGCAAGTAACAGTGCAGCCGGGTATTGCTGCTGCAATGCTTTGGCGTGTTGCCCGGCGCCGCAACCCAGATCCAGCACTTTGTTTGGCAATAACTTGATTAGCTCAAGTCGGGTCAATAACCGTTGGCCAATCTCCTGATGCAAGACCGAATCGGATAGTTTTTTGTTGTCCGCTTGTACAAAGCGTTGCGAGACTGTTTCTTGTTTTGATTCGTTACTCATTCTGAGTCGGAGTCTAACAAAGGAAAAACCAGCCGTGAGATATTATTATTCGGCTGCAATGGCTTGCGTTACAATAGCGCAATGGGTTTTCTGGCGAACATACAAATTTTTGAGTGGCTATGCATTGCAGGCGGCTATCTGGCTGGCTCAATCTCGGCTGCGATTCTGGTTTGTCGATTGATGGGCTTGTCCGACCCGCGCCTGCAAGGCTCAAAAAACCCCGGTGCAACCAACGTTATGCGCCTGCATGGAAAGCAGGCGGCCATCATTACCCTGCTCGGTGATGTGCTTAAAGGTGTTCTGCCGATTCTGTTGGCTCGCTGGGCTGGCGCCAGTTACGAAGTACAAATCCTGGTCGGCATCGCTGCTTTTCTCGGTCATCTGTATCCAGTCTATTTTGGACTTAAAGGCGGTAAAGGAGTAGCGACGGCTTATGGCGTGTTGTTTGCGCTGGACTGGCGTCTGGGTCTGGCATGTGGTGTGACCTGGGTAGCAGTGTTTGCACTAAAAAGAATTTCTTCACTGGCCGCACTAACGGCGTTTTTACTTTTGCCGCTCTATAGCTGGCTGATGAACCGCTCGCTGTTGATGACTTTGGCGTGCATACTTGTAAGCTCGCTGATCTACTGGCGACACCGCAGCAACATACGACAGTTGCTCGCCGGAGAAGAATAAATTCAGGCCAGAATGTGCTCTGCATGCCGACAGCGTGGCGCAGAACTGCACGCCCAAAACTCCTGACCTGCATACTTTCCATTTTTAGCTGTTTTACGCACCAACAAAGAGGAACACGCTGGACAAATAAGTCCTATCTCTTGCGTGGTTGCAGTTGGCTCAATGGACGAGGTATCGGTAGTGACTGGCAGATGCGCCAGAATTACTGAACGTATCGCCGGGATGTTATAACTTTCATTGGCTTGGAAACGAACGAATGGCAAACGGGCTGCATGACAAAGATCTCTGACGTAATCATCGTCAATGACTTCGGGCGTTTCCTCAACTTGCAGGTCAACCACACTGACAACACTGTAATCTCGCCTGTCCAGCAACACATAATCAAAAGAAAAATCCAGCAACTGTTGTTGCCAGTTTTGATACTCCTGTTGTGGTAACTGACTCATGGTCTTAACCACATCTGCACCACGCACACTTGGGCAAATATCAACAGCATCACCAACCGCACGCTGCAACGCCTGCAAGAATTGTTGCTGGTAGTTATTTAATAATTGATTACGCTTGATGTACGGATATCGTTCGACACTTTCTTCTTCAGTCTGCTCACGAAACTGCAATCTCAACAAGAGACCTAGCAATAGCAGAACCACCCCAAGCAAGAGCATTTCCATATTTGATAAAAACATCTAACTTCCTGTTTTATAAAGCTTATTTAACAATAAGCATCTCCCAACTCGATTACATTACAAAATGCAATTGAGAACATGGTCACACTCTAGATCGCAGCCGTACAAGCAACAAGTAGCAGCTTGCCTGACGGTCAAATTGATGGAATTAGTGGTAGTTTGCCTATAAAGGGCTGACGCAGCCAAGTCCGCAGTTGGACACAGACTCTTTTAAAATATCAATCACTTTAGGTCGGGGAAAGCTGACTCGCCAGGCCAGCACAATGCGTCGGGTCGGGGATTTTTTCATAAAGCGCCTGATGGTTAACAAACGCCTGGCGTATTTATCGGCGCCCGCAGCAGTGCACGGCACCACCGTCACACCAAGACCACTGACCACCATATGCTTAATGGTTTCCAATGAACTCCCTTCAACGGTTTGTTGAAGCTCTTTTTGCTTACTACTGGCATGCGGCGAAAGCGCCGGGCAAGCATCCAGCAATTGATCTCGAAAACAATTACCACTGCCGAGCAACAACAACGCCTCATTTTTGAAATCATTAGTGGTTAAGATGTCTTTCTCTACCTTGGGATGCGAACTCGGCAACAAGGCCACAAAAGGTTCGTCATATAACGGTATAGTCAATATGCCGGGGTGCTCAAAGGGTTCCGCCACAATTAGTACATCCAAGGTGCCGGCTTTTAACTTTTCCAGCAATTGTGCGGTCATACCTTCTTCAACAAACAATGGCATCTCTGGCGCCAGCTTTTTGATTTGTGGAATCAGTTCAGGAAAAACATAAGGACCAACCGTGTGAATTGCGCCTAGCCGTAACGGCTCATTCAACTGCCCTTTGCCCTGTTGTGCAATTTGCTTTAGCGCTGCAGCTTCCTCCAGTACCTTACGGCCCTGCTCGATCACCTTTTCGCCAATCGGGGTGACCATAATCTCACCACCACCGCGCTCGAAGAGCTGGACTTTCAGCTCATCCTCCAGCTTTTTAATCGCCACACTCAGCGTTGGTTGACTAACATTGCACTGTTTTGCAGCTTTACCAAAATGCCGCTCATTGGCAACTGCAATAATGTAGCGGATCTCGGTCAGCGTCATGCTGGTACCTCAAGATCCTCCAGAGACCAGCGCGGATTCACTTCAATCTCCAGTCCGGTTTGTTGCCCGGCCTTGAGACGCAACATGCCTGCATTGGCAATCATCACGCCGTTATCGGTGCAGTATTGTGGTTGTGGAAAGCATACTTGTGCCGGTAGTTCGTGGAGCTGTTGGCGCAAACGTTGATTGGCCGCCACACCGCCGGCCACGACCAGCGTCTCAATCTTTTCCTGTTTGAGTGCACGCGCACACTTTATAGTGAGCGTCTGGCAAACAGACTCTTCAAAGGCGCGTGCAATATCGGCTTTATCCTGATCACTATCAGTCACTGAATTATAGGTATTCATAGCAAAGGTTTTTAAACCACTAAAACTAAAATCCAGGCCCGGGCGATTGACCATTGGACGCGGGAAGGTGAATCGTTCGGGATCACCCTGGGTCGCAATTTTCGCTAGCTCTGGTCCACCAGGATACGGCAAGCCCATGAGTTTGGCAGTTTTATCAAAAGCTTCGCCCACCGCATCATCGAGTGAACTACCCAACACTTTATAGTGACCAAAATCCGTCACTTTCACGAGCATGGTGTGACCACCAGAAACCAGTAAAGCAATAAATGGAAATTCAGGAGGGTTATCATCCAGCATCACCGCCATTAAATGACCCTCCATATGATGCACACCAATAGCGGGCACGCCCCAGCCCATTGCCAGGCTGCGACCGACCGATGCACCGACCAATAAAGCGCCGATCAAACCGGGGCCGGCGGTATAGGCAACCCCGGTGATCTGACTTGCTTCCAGTCCAGCTTGAGTCAATGTTTCATGAATTAACGGCAGCGCTTTTCTAATATGATCGCGTGAGGCGAGCTCGGGCACCACGCCCCCATATTGCGCATGTAGCTCAATCTGGCTATCCAAAGTTTCGGCAATAATGTTGGCATCACCATCCACAATGGCAACACCGGTCTCATCGCAGGATGTTTCGAGGCCTAAAACGTACATCCGCTAACTATAACGAAAATCTATCGAAAATTATTTCGTGATAGAGATAAGAACCATATTTTCTTTGATTATTCTGGAATAGTGACAAACTATTAGCTATTCTTATTGGTTCCGGTCGATATTTCCCACTGCGGAGAGTGTTTCACTCTCTGCACAGTAGAGTGGCGGCATATCTAAAGCGGGTTTTGACTAAATTATAAGACTAGAAATGATGATGATGAGCGCACAAGGAATACCAACACAACAAGGTCTCTATGACCCCAAAAATGAACACGACGCGTGTGGTGTTGGCTTTATTGTGGACATCAAGAATCGTCACTCTCGTTCTATTGTCGACCAGGGTCTTCAGCTACTCAACAACTTGACCCACCGCGGCGCGGTTGGCGCTGATCCACTGGCGGGTGACGGTTGTGGAATCCTGTTGCGCATACCCCATAAATTCTTTCGTGCCGAATGCGATTTTGAATTACCGGCAGACAATAGCTATGCCGTCGGCATGGCGTTTCTCCCTAACGAGCGCAAAGCACGTGAGTTTTGCATGGATACACTTTCGGATCTGATTGAAGCAGAAGGCCAGGAATGGCTGGGTTGCCGCATGGTCCCGACCGATCGTACCCAGCTTGGTTACTCGGTAGTGGAAAGTGAACCTCTGATCATGCAGTTTTTTATCGCGCCTGGACAAGACTCCAGTGATGAACGATTGTTCGAACGTAAATTATTTGTGATACGCAAACAGCTGGACGCGGCGATTCATGCCAGCAACATACCGGGTGCGACCAGTTTTTATGTCAGCTCTTTATCAACGCGTACGCTTATATATAAAGGTCTGGTGATGCCGGATCGACTGGCACGTTTTTATCCTGATCTTGCCAACAAAAAAATGGAATCTTCGTTGGCCTTAGTCCACCAGCGCTTTGCAACCAACACTTTCCCGACCTGGAACCTGGTGCATCCATTCCGGATGGTCGCGCACAACGGTGAAATTAATACTGTGCGAGGAAACGTCAACTGGATGAATGCTCGCAAGCATTCGATGCAATCTGAATTATTTGGTTCGGACATCAAAAAAATCTGGCCACTGACACGCGAAGGTCAATCCGACACCTCCTGCTTTGATAACGCACTCGAGCTACTCACGATTGGTGGTTACAGCCTGGGTCACTCAATGATGATGCTGATCCCCGAAGCCTGGAACAATAACCCGGCCATGGACCCCAAACTGCGCGCCTTCTATGAGTACCATGCAGCACTGATGGAGCCGTGGGATGGCCCAGCCGCTGTTGCGTTTACTGACGGCCGACAAATTGGTGCAACTCTGGATCGTAACGGGCTGCGACCCGCGCGTTACTTCGTTACCAAAGACGATAAAGTCATCATGGCATCGGAAATGGGCGTGCTCCCGATTCCTGAAAAAGACATCATTAAAAAGTGGCGTTTGCAGCCTGGAAAAATGCTCCTCATTGATCTTGAACAAGGCCGCATCATCGATGACAAGGAACTCAAGAACGACCTTGCGGACGGCAAGCCTTATCAAGAGTGGCTGGATAAAACCCAGTTCCATCTTCAGGATCTTGATATAGAAGTTAAAGCCAAAGACCTGCCTGATGGTAGTTTGCTCCAGAACCAGCAAACCTTTGGCTATACCCAGGAGGATGTGAAATTCCTGATCACACCGATGGCCGATGGTGGCAAAGAAGCCATAGGCTCGATGGGTACCGATGTACCACCGGCGGTACTGTCAAACTTATCCAAACCGTTGCCGCATTACTTTAAGCAAAACTTTGCCCAGGTAACCAATCCACCGATTGACCCGATACGTGAAGAAATCGTGATGTCGCTCACCACTTTGATCGGGCCGCGCCCGAATCTGCTGGGTCTGGATGATGCTGGTAATGATATGCGACTGGAAATGAGTCAGCCGATACTGAGCATTACCAATCTGGGCAAAGTAAAAGCGGTTGAAGAAAGCACCAACGGTGCTTTCAAAACCAAAACCCTGTCGATGCTTTACCCGGCAGCTGAAGGTGAAAAAGGGCTGCAACCTGCGCTAAGCGCGTTGTGCAAAGCTGCCACTGCAGCCGTCAAGGATGGTTATAACATTCTCATTCTGTCGGACCGTGGCGTTGATGAAAACCTGATTCCGGTACCAGCACTACTGGCGACTTCTGCTGTACACCACCATTTAATCCGGCATGGCCTGCGCACTGAAACCGGGCTGGTATTAGAAACCGGCGCAGCCAAAGAAGTGCATGAGTTTGCCACGCTGGCCGGCTATGGCGCCGAAGCGATAAACCCCTATCTGGCGATTGAGACTATTTGCGCTAATCGTGTACAGATCGACCCGGATCAATCCGAGGCAGAGTTGGTCGCTCACTATATCAAGGCAATCGGCAAAGGCCTGTTTAAAGTGATGTCCAAGATGGGCATTTCAACCTACCAGTCCTATTGCGGAGCACAGATTTTTGATGCGGTTGGCCTGAAAAGTAAATTCGTTGATAAATATTTTCACGGGACGTCTACTACCATTGAAGGCATCGGCCTGAAAGAAATTGCGGCGGAGTCTGTACGCTGGCACCGCAATGCCTACGGCACGAACCCGATCTACAACAAACACCTGGATGTGGGTGGTGATTACGCTTTCCGCGAACGTGGCGAAGCGCATACCTGGAATCCAAAAACTATTGCCAAGCTGCAGCATGCTGCGCGTGGCAATGATGCCAAGACCTATCAGGAATATGCAGATCTGATCAACCAGCAAAACGAAGAGCTATATACCTTCCGTGGCTTGTTTGATTTCAAATTTGCTAAAAAGCCAGTACCTCTTGATGAAGTTGAATCAGCCGAGAATATCGTCAAACGTTTTTCTACCGGCGCGATGTCATTCGGCTCTATCTCTTACGAGGCGCACACCACACTAGCCGTGGCGATGAACAAGATTGGCGGCAAATCCAATACCGGTGAAGGTGGCGAGCTGAGTGAACGTTTTGCTCCGCTGCAAGACGGCAGCAGCAATCCGAAGCGTTCTGCTATTAAGCAAGTCGCTTCCGGTCGTTTTGGTGTAACTACCGAGTACCTGGTTAACTCGGACATGATGCAAATTAAAATGGCACAAGGCGCTAAACCTGGCGAAGGTGGACAATTGCCCGGCCATAAAGTGGATGATGTGATTGCCAAAGTCAGACACTCCACCCCTGGAGTGGGTCTGATCTCACCCCCACCACATCACGACATTTATTCGATCGAAGATCTGGCGCAGTTGATTCATGATCTCAAAAACGTCAATCAAAAAGCAGACGTCTCGGTCAAGCTGGTATCAGAAGTCGGCGTTGGCACTGTTGCTGCCGGTGTTGCGAAGGCACACGCCGATCACATTACTATTGCTGGATACGATGGTGGTACCGGCGCATCACCTTTGACCTCAATCAAACACGCTGGGTCACCTTGGGAAATGGGGCTGGCCGAAACGCACCAAACCCTGCTACTTAACGACTTGCGTGGCCGCGTTGCCGTTCAAGTAGACGGCGGTCTGCGTACCGGCCGTGATGTCGTGGTAGGCGCACTATTGGGTGCTGATGAATTCGGTTTTGCTACTGCACCGCTGATCGTTACCGGCTGTATCATGATG
>CALISW010000008.1 GCA_938041655.1 uncultured Thiotrichales bacterium
CACCTTCGAGATAAGGCCAGCGAGTACCACCAACATCAACCCATTTTTGAGTGACACGACCGCTTTTACGAATGATGCCAAAGAACAAACGGGCGAATTGATGAGGCATGAAAAAATTCATGAACAAGGGGATGCCCACTATTAATAGTAAGGCTAGGAATAGAAAAGTCATGAAGCGTCCTGAAGTGTAGTAATTATTATTTTGCTGGTAAATGCTTCAGTATCCACTCCTGAAGCTCTGCCAGTATAGTATCTTTCTCTGGTTCATTGAAGATTTCATGATACAAATCAGGATAGATTCGCAAGGTTTTGTCTTTACTCGCCACGCCTGCGTGTAATATTTTTGATCCCTCTACCGAGGTAAGCAGATCTGCTTCTCCGTGCATGATTAATAAAGGGAGTGATATGTCGGCAGCATTATTTCTGACTGTCGCCATGGCAGAAAACATTTCAGCAATAAAGCGCGAAGAAATTTTCCCGTTAAAAACCAGAGGATCATCAATATATTTTTGTACTACGGCCGGGTCACGACTAACACCTTTGGCATCTAGTTGTAACATGCCAAAATTCGGAACCATTATAGAAAGTATTTTATTGATCATCAGTAGCAGCTTGGGGGGTTCATCAGTGGTCACTATCGCCGGCCCGCTCAAGATGCAGCCAGAAAATTGAGATTGATTCTCTAGCAGGTAATTGGCAGCGATTAAACCACCCATACTGTGGCCAAGAAGAAAAACGGGCAGTTCGGGATGTTCTTTTTGTATGATGTTTTTCAAAGAGCTGACACCATCCAGAAATTGGGAGAATCGGTTGAGTTGACCGCGCTTGCCAGTTGAATTGCCGTGACCAATATGATCCATGGCATAGACGGCGTAGCCGTTGGCATTCAAAAAATCCGCTACATATTCATAACGACCACCATGTTCGGCCAGGCCGTGTACTATCAGGATGACAGCGTGTGCTTGGCTATCCGGCAACCAGCATTGATAGGCCATTTGCCAGGAGTTGTTGCTGTTCGAAGTAACATCTACTGTCGATGATTGATGCATTAACCTGATTTCCTGACTCTGGTCTGATTCTCAACCTGCGTTATGCTGTTTTTGTATTCACTCACTATCGTATCGAGAGTTCTGCTGATTTTCGATTGCAGACGTATCATTTCAATTTTTGGCCAGGTCGCCTTGTCACCTGCAACCATGAGTTCTGTTACATCTTCTTCGCTTAACCAGCCAAGCCATTTGGTCAAGTTATAGTATTTTCTCTCTGGCAGGATATTGATGTCACCGGTGTAATTTTGATTGACCACAGTGATCAGCGCGTTGGTCATCTTGGACAAGCTCTCACTGTAAGAGAGAGGTTTGCGCCAGAGAGTGGCGTTGTAGTTTAACCAGGTTCTGGCTGTATCCATACTGGCATACTTGAATAAGGATACGGGGTCTTGTTTGCGCTTGCCGTCAGTCACAAAAGGAATAATGTGAGGGTTGGTTTGGCTGACAATAGTATGGTTTACACCATAGAGGCGTGCCAATCTTTTGGTTGGTAAATCTCCACTGAGCGAACCATCAACCCATTGACGTGAAGGTAAGTAAGGTTGTCTTTCTCCCTCGTCGTTTTTTGCGGCGAGCGTTACTGGTGAAAAGAATCCGGGTATGGCTGTTGAGGCCATAACTGCCTCGCGTAGATAAACATTAGGGGAGGTTTCTGCGTTCAGAAGTCGTGAGGTTTTTACGTGTTCTGCGGATGCTACGGTGATGTTTAAATGGCGCCCCGTTTTTTCAAGTGCTTCTTGAAAGGTCAAATTCGGTATCAGATGTTCAACGATAGTCGCGACTTCTTCATCGGTAACCAGGCGTGGCTTCAATGAAGAAAGCAGGCTGTCAGGCATAGCTTTGTCACGCATTTCCTGGGTTAAGAAATAGTCTGGGTCAAAAATATGTTCTAGCTCGTCATCAGTGTGAGTACACAACATCGAAGCGACCAATGAGCCGCCGCTGCTACCTGAAATAATTTTTGGCAAGATGTTTTCGCGTGCAAGCGCGAGTACGACACCGACATGGAAAAATAAAAGAGACCCAGAGCCGCTTAGCATCAATGCCGAGCTGCCAAAGCAATGCTGTGCTCGATCAAAGAAATCCAGTTTGGATTCCTGGCTGATATCGTCTACAGCGTCACTTGCCAGAAATTCAAGCGATTCAGATATCTCATTAATATAATCTTCAATGAGTTTTTTGGTGCCGGATTTGGCCTGGTAATACAGTGCTTCATTGCCCATGCCGCCCAGATTCCCATGAATGCCTTCATTCAGAGCAAATAATAATCCGGAGTTATTGTTCTGTTTGCGTAAGCGGCGTAATTTATCCAGACGAGCTCTTACCAGGGTGTAATCAAAATCTTCACTTTGATCAACTAGCCGCCAGCGGTCCATACCGGTGGCATTATCAAATTCTCGGGCAGCTTCCAGCCACTCTTCATAGTTTCCTGCATTTTCGACAGCAGATTCAAAAGATTTTTTATGTGAATTTTTCATCTGTATTACGTTTTCTTTAAGCGATTATCATGGTGTTGATGCTTTTGAATTTAATTACTTCATCCATCGGTCATTTCTTTTTTTTGTTACGCGTTTTACTCTTACTAGCTTTCTTACTGGTTGTTTTCTTTTTCGCGACTTTCTTTTTGGAAGTTTTCTTACCTGGTGCCAATTTTTTGGAAGTTGCAGGTTTTTTAGCGATTTTCTTGCTAGTCGATTTCTTTTTTACGGTTTTCTTTCTTGAGCTCTTTTTTGTCGCCTTGGGCTTTTTGGTGTTGATAATTTTAACAGCGTTACCAGCCTCCATAAGCAACTCTTGCATTGATGCATCGACGCACTCTATAAAATAACCGACATCGGGCATGATTTCGCGCGTTGAGGTCACACTAAACGATATTTTCCCGTCATAACTGGGCGTTGCTATAAATAACCCCATGCCATCACTCAATGGTGCCATGCCAAAGCTGCGGACCATTTTTGAGCCGCACATAAAGGTCGGGATTTGGGGGCCAGGTACATTTGAAATAAACATATTGCACGGCCTGATTGATTCTGTGCTCTGGATCATTAAACGGCTCGCCAACACTTGTGTCGCAGCAGGAACATGGCGGCTGAGGTCT
>CALISW010000009.1 GCA_938041655.1 uncultured Thiotrichales bacterium
GGCTTGTTGCTGGAGCCCTGATGGTTCGTTGTGGTGTGCTGGGTAGTCGTAGTGCTCTAAGGCGCTGTTTTGGCTTTGTTGGGTACTGCTGTGGGTGTGTTTGAGGCTTAAGGCGGGTTTATGGAAGTTGTAGTCGCTTAAGCTGCTGCTGTGGGTGTGTATGGCGTGTTGGCTGCTCAGTGTGTGTATTAAGGCTTGATCGTGTATTTGTCCGGTGGGCTTGGCCCAGGGGATGGTCGCTGCGGGTACGTAGGCATGGGCATCGACAGTATCACTGATGTGCAGGATGTGGTGGTCGCTTTTGTGTTCTATGTGGCTGTATAGGCCATTGTGGCTCATGAGGCGTTGTATGAAAGCTAGGTCGGTCTCTCGGTACTGGACACAGTAGTCGATGGGACTATAGCTGTTCATGAGGTTAAGGCTTAGGGTATCACCTTCGATCTGGTGTTCTGTCAGGATGGTGCTGATGATGTCGATGACGTTTTGTTGCTGGAAGATACGCAGGTTGTGGCGGTAGTTGAGTAGCCCCAGTCGACTGATGAGTTGGACTTGGTAGTAGCTGTTGCTGCGGTCTTGTCCGGTCTGGCTGATGTGTTCGATCAGGCCGTGGTAGTGGCGTCCTGGGTTGCCTTCGGTGCCGTGCAGGGTTAATCGGGCTTCGGTGCCTAATAAGCCGTTTAAATCCAGTTGTGGGGTGTCACAGGCAAAGTCGATGACGGCGGTACTGACCTGGCTTAGGTGTTCGTTGATATGCGCTTCGGTGACCCAGGCATCTACATAGGCATCAGACAGCTCCAGACTGACCAGGGGCTGGTCGCCTGTGTTTATCGGCCCGCTTTGGCGGAGTAAGTCGTCTGCGCTCATATCTTTAGCATAGGTCGTGGCTCAGTTTGAGTCTGTGAACGTGTACGCCAATCACAATCAAACGGTAGTTGTCACTAGATAACTGCAGTTAGTGTGCCAACAGCTCACGACAGAATCTAAAACTTCATATATTGGTTATAAACTGCTGTTTTATAATTAGATTTCTGCGCTTGATAAATCAATGTGGAGTTGACAAACAGGCAATATAAAACTCATGCTGCGCAATTTTTCGCACAGTAATCAAAATACAGTGTGCAGCCACTATCACACGGCATTCTTTAGGCTCTCTGGCTTTGTTATGATGATATGCATGAATAACTTTAAAACACTTGCTGATGCCAGTTCCGGTGATGTATTTGCACTGGAAGATGTACTTCATACGCTAAAATTCAATTCGGATGGATTGATCCCTGCGATTGCTCAGCAATACGACAGCGGTAATGTCTTAATGATGGCCTGGATGAACCTTCAGGCGCTCGAAATTACGCTTATCGATATGCAAGTAACTTATTGGTCTCGATCTCGCCAGAAGTTGTGGCGCAAGGGTGAAACCTCAGGACAAACCCAAGCCTTGATATCTCTGAACATTGATTGCGATGGTGACACTCTATTACTTCAAGTCAATCAATCTGGACCCGCATGTCACACCGGCCGAGAAAGCTGCTTCTTCATTCAAGCGGATCAAGAACAAGCAAAAATACTTGATGACCCGATTATTGACCCCAAAGATCTTTATAAGGGATGATTAAAAAGTTATTAATCGGGCTCGTGAAAGTATATTCGGGTTTGATATCCCCGTTCCTACCACCAAGCTGTCGTTACTACCCAAGTTGTTCTAACTACACCGTAGAAGCGTTACAAAAACATGGTGCTATTAAAGGAACCTGGCTGGGTATAAAAAGAATTTGTCGCTGTCACCCTTTATGTGATGGCGGGCACGACCCTGTACCTTAATCTTAAGAACGAAAGCTAGAGAGCACCGTCTTTCCATAAGCGAAGTGTTTCAAAAACCTGCCACTGTTCAGCCAACTCTTTTCCTACCTTGTTTTGTGCTGAGGCAATTATTAAAGCGTCATCGACGCGCACAAAAGGGTTGGTTAACTTTTCAAGACCAATAGTCGTTGGCACTGTAGGTATATCGTTGGCTCGCTTCTGAGTATCATCAATCTCACGCTGTTCCAGATCTGTGTTACTAGCATCTACTTCACGTGCGAAAGCAATATTGGATAAGGTGTACTCGTGAGCGCAATATACCAACGTCTCTTCAGGTAGTTTTGATAATTTTTGTAGCGAGTTATTTAGATCCCTCATCGTTCCGCAAAACACCCTGCCACATCCACTGGCAAACATTGTGTCACCACAAAACAAACTACCATGCCCAAAATAGGCGATATGATGCGAGGTATGCCCTGGCACCATCAACACTTTAAACTCCAACCCAAGATCTGCAAGTGAAATCAGCTGTTCACTTTCCAGTACCACATCCTTCTGTTTGATGCGCGGGTCGTCAGGCGCGTAAATAGTAGCCTTGGGATAGGTCTCTTTTAACTTTGCTACACCACCAATATGATCCGCGTGATGGTGTGTCACCAAAATACTGGTCAGCTCTTGTTTGTTACTGTGTAACCAGTCCAGTATCGGTTGCGCATCACCAGGATCTACAACCGCCGCATTCCCAGCCACACGCCCTTGGACCATCCATAAATAATTATCATTAAAGGCAGGAACCGTACTTACATTAATCATATTTATTGCATTAACTCATGATCGGGGGGTAATTGCTTGGATATCCAGACTGCCAGCTTATGCTTCATATTTGGTAAGCTCACATCCATCTTCGCTAACGGCTGCATCTTCTTATCATGCACCAAAAGGCGGTAAATATATTCAACCTTGTCATTAGCACTGTCAGTAGGGTCAAATTTAGCCACGCCACGGCGTTCTGCATAATCCATGCCGACACGCACCGCGAATTTTGTTAACTCCGCTTCATTCTTCAACTTTTTCATAGACTCAGCATCCCTGTTTTCGCTATTCAAACACTAAGTTAGCAAACCACTGATCTAAACCAGAGTATCTGCTTCTCAATACAGTAACATATTTGAAATGAGTGCGGATTTAGCTAGAAAATTCAGTGTGCTATAGGTATATTAGCCCGCTTGAGATACACGCTCAACTTCCGGAGAGGTGGCAGAGCGGTTGAATGCACTGGTCTTGAAAACCAGCATAGGTTTATCCCTATCGTGGGTTCGAATCCCACCCTCTCCGCCACATACTAAAACCGACTGATGTCGGTTTTTTTATGTACAGGAAAATACCCACAATGCGAATATTTTCCTGTGTGCCTCTTTAGACTTTAGCTCTTGAATATCTGAAGTTCTCTGCCTTCATGTTGGCTCGTACTCTATGAATAACCAGCATATTGAAGAAATGCGCACACCCAAGTACCAGCAAAACAAAACCAATGGTGCTACTTAGATAAGAAATCAGTATTCCGACAGTTTCAATATCTACATTGGTCTTTAAACGTATCAAAACGAAACCCAGATTGAGTAAGTAAAACCCAACAACCAACATGTGATTGACAGATTTAGCCAGCGCTTTATTACCATCAAAACCTTCGATCAAATAGACCTCACCATTTTTACTTAAGGTTCTTGATACAAAAATGGTGATGAATACACTGATACCGATATAAAGGAGATATCCGGTAGTGTTAAACATATTACATACTCCGCAGATGACGACTGATCATTTCAGCCAGCCTTAGAGTAAGATGTTGATTAATCTCACGCCTCGTAATAGATAATTACGGACAAGTAATTTATAAGTGCTTGAAAATTAATCAAAACATCTACTCCAGAATTATCATTCTGGAACACTTACTTTATTTGTCATCTCATTTTTTGAGACAACTTACAAACAAGATTTTGATCAGCCTGAGTTTGTATAAGATTTTCCAGATATCCGAGCTCAAAAG
>CALISW010000010.1 GCA_938041655.1 uncultured Thiotrichales bacterium
CGGCACAAAATAACTGGCCTCGATCATGGTGCTGGAAAATAGCTGACCCAAAATAATCACTTCTTCATCAGCCTGATCAATGCTCATCGGATGAATGGACATTAACTCGGGAATCTTTACCAACATGTAATCGAGTATCTGTTGCGCCGCCTCCAGACGAGGTGCTGGTTCGGCGTGTTGTTCGCCAGGTAACGGCACATAGTTTTGTGCTTCATACCAACGTACCGCAGTCATGCCCGTGGCAGATGACAACATTCGATGCAGCATGGTACTGCCGGTACGTGGCAAACCGACGATTACCGCCGCCACATCCACCTGCTCTTCCAGAATCTCTGGATGCTGTTTAATCAACTCGATATGTCTTAAACGCTTGACCAATGCCCCGGTGATCATAGCTTCAGCACCGAACACGCCTTCGACGTTTAAGCATGCCTCGCTCGCCACTTTTTCCAGCAGCTGATCAATGTGTTCAAAGAACCAGGTATCGCCAAAATCTTCAAGCCCGCACTCGGCACAAGCGTTCTTGATAAGTGTGGCGCGATCGTTGAGAGCTGAGTTAGAAGTCATGATGAATTTAGAATGATTATCTTACGAATTATACTAGTTTTATTACCAGTGAAGTAACTTACGCGTAAAAATATCCCAATTTTCTACGCAAACACTCATATTAGAGGTATTATAAATTCATCCAATAACCAACCAATACCGGGAGCAATATGCTACTGAAAGATAAAGTAATCGTGATTAGTGGCGTCGGACCCGGCATGGGTCAGGCCATGGCAAAAATTGCCGCCGCTGAAGGCGCCAAAGTAGGCATGGGTGCACGCAATCAAGAGTTTCTTGATTCAGTAACAGAGCAAATCAAAAGCGCAGGCGGTGAAGCAATAGGTCTTTCAACTGACATTACCGACAGCAAACAATGTAATGCCTTGGCGGAAGCAACTCAAAAAGCATTCGGCGATATCACCGGACTGGTGAATTCTGCCTACAATCATGGCGACTGGGCCACTACCGATGTCGCCAACCCGGATGACTGGCAAGCTATCTTTGATGTGAATTGTGCTGGCGCGCTACGCATGGCACAAGCGGTTTTACCGAGCATGAAAAGTGCGGGCAAAGGGTCGATAGTAAATGTTTCTACCCAGGCGACGGTCAAGCCCTTCCCTGGAGAAGGCGCGTATGCCGCCGGCAAAGGTGGCATGAACGTTCTGACCCGCCATATGGCAACCGACTTTGGTAAATTCAATATTCGCGTTAACACCACGCGCATGGGCTGGATTGGTGGCGCTCCAGTGTACGGCTACATTGATGGTCAGGTCGCTGCTGGCCGGGATCGCGATGAAGTTATGAACGAAATTACCAGCCGTATTGCGCTAGGCATTATTCCACCCGAAGATGATTGTGCTCGGGCAGTACTGATGCTTATTTCTGATTACGCCAGCGTTGTCAGCGGCACATCAATTGATGTGAACGGCGGCGAATACATGGCGCCATGAGCGAGCATAAATCTCCCACAGCAGCAGAGAGCTGGAAGCAATTTTGCGGTCAACTCGAAGACGCCGGCCAACGCATACTGGCAGAACCAGCCAGTGAGCGTGAGCAAGCAGAAGGGTTACGCTATCTAACCCGCTTGTTACGCATTGGTCTGGAGATGCACCTGGAACATAGCGACCCACTCTTTCCGGTTTTTTATCAAGCCTCCCACACCACCGGTAAAATAGGCTCAGATAACCCTGACAACTATTATCAAAACGCGACTATCAGCAGCGAGTACTCGTATCGAATTTCAGGGCAACGCGGTAGCGTACCTATACTGAGCTTCGGCACCAAAGCCAATCGTTACGCTGTAGACGGAACCATGGCTTCTACAGGCGAGCTGGATAGTCTGGATATGCAGTTCAATAAAGATGGTTCGTTTGAAATCATTGCCAGTAAAGAGAAACATGATGGTAACTGGGTGCCACTTGCCGATGACAGCAGCATGCTGATAGTGCGTCAGACTTTCATAGATCGCAGTAAAGAAACCAGAGCCGACGTTACCATTGAATGTCTGGAAGCCCCTGCTCATCCAGAAGCACCAGAGCTAGATACGACCAATGCAGCCCTGTCTCGTACCGCCGCATTTGTTGGTGGTACCGCCAACACATTCCTTGACTGGGCGCATCTGTTCAAAAAAGAACAGCTCAATCAACTCGCAACCAAAGATCAAAATATGTTTTTTCGTGCTGGTGGCGACCCCACAATTTTCTATTTGCATGGGTGGTGGGAGCTGAAAGAAAACCAAGCATTGACTATACACAGCACAATTCCGGATTGTGAAGGCTGGAACTTCCAGGTCAATAATCTCTGGATGGAGTCTTTGGACTACCGCTATCACACCATCCACACCAACAATGGCCTGGCTGAGTTAAATGATGATGGCACCGTAACTGTTGTCGTTGCGGCAGAAAACAAGGGCTATAAAAACTGGATCGATACTAGTGGTCTGACACGCGGCACCATGCTATGGCGTTGGACCAATGCCAAAGACCACCCTTTACCAGAAACCGGAGTAATTGATGTCTGATCTGGAACAACGCCTAGAAAGATTGGAAGCAGAAAGCGCCATCCGCAAACTCAAGGCGCAGTATCTAAACGCCTGTGACGCCAAAGACCCCCAGGCGATTCGTGCCTGCTTCAGTGAAGATGCCGTTATCGACTACCCACCACTGGGTGAGTTCAATGTAGATGGCTTGATACAAATCTTTACCGAAATGGCGGTCAATACCAACATTGTCGATACCCATCAGGCGCACAATGCCGAGATTACCGTCGATGGTGATACCGCAGCAGCAAAATGGAATTTCAGTTACACCATGTTCGATCCAGACACTAAAAACTATCGGCTGCTCGCTGCTTTCTATCATGATAAATATCAGAAAACAGATAAGGGTTGGCTGATTTTCTACACGCGATCGGAACCCAGGTCAATTGTAGACGGTAAATTTGAGAATAACTCAGTGCAGGCAAACTGGAGTAATCCAGCTTAACCATACAGTCGACTAAACAACAGCGGTATCAAGTATAGATCCGAAATCAGCTTCACACAGTGATAAATTATCTTGTGCTATCACGATTAATGCATCACCTTCGCATACATCATCTGCATCTGGCTGAATACACAAAGCACCCGATTTCAAGAATGCCACAGGAGTACCCAAACCATTTTTCAGAGTTCTACTTACTATTTCCAGCCAAGTTAGATTACCAAACTCCAAATCTATACGTTGCAATGTGTCGCCGTCTGCCCCTAGTAGCCCTTCAATAACTCTCTCAGCACCCGGGCTAACCATCGACCTCACAATCATTTCTGGATACGCTCTGATCGGACGCACTACAACGTCAGCGCCAGCTTCGAGAAACCTAGTTTGATTGTCATCAATAACCACTTCTGCAATAACTCTTGCCTTAGTATTTATTTTTTTGATTCGAGATAAAATGTCAAATGTAACACTATCAGAAACACTCTCAGCCACATCACGTGCCAATATAATTATATATTTAGCCTTTTCCAAACCGAGTGTTTCAAGTGAATCTGGATCTTCTGCGACTCCGGTACGATGGATTAAATGCAGATCCATTAACGCCTGAGAAATTCCCTCCGGAAATTTGCGTGTCAACAACTGGGTTGAGAGCTCATTGAGAGATTCCGTTTTATGAATCTCGGTGAGTAGTCGTATCAAATATCGTTCAGTATCCTGATTTGGACAATTAATAATCTGTATATGGTCTTTCATTTCATTCCATTCCCAAAACCCTTTTCGTTTTTTGTCATTAACCCTTATACGCCACTCAACCACCTCTGATATCAAGATCGTCATGACAGAAATAGCGAACACATACAAACAAAGCACAGTAATTGCTCGCCCCATAATTGTACTTGGACTTATATCACCATAGCCAACCGTCGCAACAGTGGTTAAGGACATCCAAACTGCGTCTGAAAACTTCATGCTTTCATAACCCATCATGGCCAGAGAGTTCACCACAACAAGTACAATCAATATAGCGATTAATCTCCATATACGACCAAGAATATTTATCGACAGATGTCGAGTGAGTCGCTTCTTATGCCTGGCGTTACTGGCAACAAAGATTTGTTTATTTAATATACTCATAGACCAAAATAAATACTGACCACCCTTTTAATATTATTGAAGTTTACAATCATAATGCGAAAAAAGATTCAATATAAAGATGAAGCACCTTTAGAGCTATCACGTCACTGAATCAATAACATCGTCGAGTGTAAATATCTCGGCAAAATATTCAAATTCATCATCATCCCATTGCTCTATAGTCAGACCTTGCTTATCCTGCCTTCCACGGAACTCACAATAATTACAAAGCTCGCCGTCATCACGATCAATCTCTGAAATAATTACACCCCTTAGATCTTCCTCAAAAAAATGACCCGTTTCATAACAGTCAGTCTGCACATAGGAATTTGAGATCCAATCTAATTTCTCAGGACTTAGTGATTGTGTATTAGGAACCAACCGACTTGGCTCAGCGTTTTCGAGCCATACCTCACCAATTGCTTTGCTATCGAATAGAAACTCTATCTCATCCTCACTTAACTGCATCGAGAATGACACTTCGTACTTCACTGGATCATACATGGCTGTAACCGAATCATAATCAGGATGGATTAATACGAATTCCGGAAAAATTACAGAGTCATATATATATGCTTGAACCTTTTTCACTTTCCAGGTCTCACCACGTATACATTTAGGCAATTCAGTCAGGAACTTGAATTTGACAAAATCTCCTTTGTTTAACTCTTGCAATGTTTGTTTACTTGAGCTGTATCTATCTGACATTTAAACGACCATAAAAATAATAACCAGCAACTATAATAGTCGCATCAATTGAATTGGAACATAGTTAAATTAATCACACAAAATACACATGTAACAAAATCCTCTACTCAGCGTCTGTGTGATAAACCCCTTGTTGCTTGATCCAGCTTGAAGAATGATAGTTGTATAACACCGGCACAGTTAGCCTGTTTACTTCAATATCATCAATGTTTTTGAAAAAATCTTTTGAAAATACAAAGGACGATAGAGTCATTTCTTTTGATAAAAAATCATTGGTAAATTTATCAGCAGGTACTGAGCTTATACGAACTTTCGCGGTTTGGCCCTGCTTCGTCCCTATGGTCCACCCCCATTCTCCGAAAGAAGGGATATTTGAATGATATTGATCAACATCAAAACCAGCCTCCTTAACTGTCAATCCTATGGATAAAAAAGCCTTTTTACTATGATACGGGCTTGTGGATTGAATACTTATAGCTCCATCACCGCTCAATAAATTATAGAGTTGCCGATAAAAATATGCGCTATAGAGCTTATTTAAATCAGGATGACTAGGGTCAGGAAGGTCAACAATTATGACGTCAAAGACAACTCCTGATTGCACTAGCCCCTCTACATGTATAAATGCATCCCTATTGACAATCTGGACTCTCGGATCACTCAATGAATTTTCATTTAAAACTGTTACCCTGCTATTTAGCCATGCCTCAGCATTCTCATCACTACCACGAAATAAATTGATCATTGCCGGATCAATATCAACCAAAGTTACACGCTGTGGCTCAAATCTGAGTACGTCCCGTAGCGCTAAGCCATCACCACCACCAATCATCAATACATTGTCTTGCCTGGCTGAGGCGAGTAAAGCTGGAACTGTTAAAAATGAATGGTATATTTTTTCATCAGCAGTAGAAAACTGAAGCCTTCCATTAATGTATAAATTTAATATACTCGAACTTAGTCCGCCTACTTTTCTTTCGGTAATAACAAGATTTTGAAATCTGGTGTTATTTGAATAAACAACATTGTCTTTATAGAGAGCGTTGTTCATGGCATTTACCCAACCTGTACCATTTATAAAAATAGAAACAAGTATTATTGCGATAATAGATTTGATCAAAATCAATGGGAAAACAAAGCTAATTTTTTTCCGAAATGCAATGCAAAAAATTGCGCCTAACAATAGATTCAACAATGCTGTTGCTGCCGCAGTAATAATAATAGGCTGCTTCAAACAAATGAAAATCCAGATTAAAGCGCCAATGCCACCGCCAATGTAATCCATACCATAAACAGTCCCAGCATTGTTGGTTAAATGCTTTGAATAGACAATCTCCCTTATTCTAGCGATGAATGGAATTTCCATTCCGATTAAAAATCCCAGAAGTGCACCAAGTAAGTAAGGGAATAGATTAACCAGTTGACGCATTCCATAGACAGCACCTCCCTCAACGGCAATTGACGGATCGAGCCCAAATGATTGCTCTAGTTGCGCTGGTAAAACGAATGCATATGACATTGCACCTGACATCAGAAGTATTGATAGACCACCAAGAGCAGAGATTAATGCCTCTAACCAAGCAAAGCCGGTAAATGGATTTTTAATAGTTCTAGCAAAGAAAGCACCTAGACCCATTGAAGCAACCATGATGCCTATAATGCCGAATATTGCTACATCTATAGAACCAAGAATCCTGCCGGAGTAATGCGCGAGCAAATACTCATAAATTATTCCGCAGGCCGCACCCACTGTCATGATAGACAGTAGAAATATATCCTTCGACTTTGCAGTACCTAGAACAGACAAGAGTGTTTGCAAAACTATCAGGTCATATAACTAAATATTACGAGCGCAATGCCCAGAAACAGTGCCGCTTCAATGGATGCAACGCCAATATTGCTTTGGTGGTCAACCTCTTCAACAATATTGATTTTGAACAACACCAGCTTGATTAATAATCTGTAAAACAACCATATCAATAAGGTAAATGCAAAACCGATAGCAAACCAAGGTATTACTATTGAGAAGGCCGAACCACCAGGATCTTCAACCAACAAACTCGTAGTTGTAATCGCGATTGCTGTAGCTATTACCTGACCCGCATATCGAATTGCAACTGCAGTATTTCCCGCTTCAATCGCGCCCTGCCAGTTACCGCTGATAGAACTATTATCTGAAGTAAGCTTTTGATTCCGAATTCTATAAACACTCATCCTCAAAAAAGCCACTAGCGCTAAAAGTATTTGTGATATTACAAAAATAATAATTACATTGAGCAGACCATCAACACCCTCACTATCAGTCCAGGTCAAGGTCCCTTTTGCGATCAAGCCAATAGCAATCATGTTTGCTGCAACCAGTACACCAGCAGCAACATTTTCTTTCTTTATTGCATCCAATAGCGAGACACTTCGCATAACCAACTTGTCTTGAATAAAAACACCAAATAGCAGCAGACCCGAACCCAATATTCCGTATAAACACATGCTGCTCATCTCTTGCATCATTGATGACAATGGGTCTCCAGACATTACTCCAGACACCATTAGCAACATCCCTAAAACAGATCCTGAGAGCGCGACACCAAATGCCACATTATCAGACTTATCAAGCTCGTCTTTAGCATGAACACCAATTATTGCAGCGAGCAAAAATCTGAGCATAACAATTAATACTACCGACACTACAACATCAATTAATAATATCTTTATTGTGAAAATATCCATTATTTCTCCTGTTGACTATTTGCCGCCGCGAGAGGATCGGGAACCACGGGATGAGCGTGAATTGTAAGTAGTCCTGCTTCCAGAAGAACCAGATCCAACCCCAACATTAGACTCAGTAATTCTTCTTTTCGGAAAGATCATAGGGACTAATAAAATACCACGCGAAGTACGTACGCCCTTTGAAGACGGGTCATTTAGCGACTCTCCATTAGATTTCGCATATGTCTTGCTACTATCAAATGCGGTCATTTCATTTTTTAACTCAGCTCGCGTGGCATAGATATTCTTACCATAATCTTGATAATAGGAAGGCTGCCTTGATCTAGACCAGGTTATGTAGTCAATATCTTCTCCGGAAAATAATGATGAGAAATGGCCATAATTAGAGTGCCAACGCCATATATACAAGCCCTGGTCGCCCACTTCCCATAAACCGTAATGATAATTCCCGACTAATTCCATTCCAGGGCCGACCTCTTCAGTAAACTCTTGATCTTTAAATGAAAGCCCTTCCTGCACTGACACTACACCATTAGACATCTTTGCCAATATGTTTATTGGATCTAAAAGCATCCGATTAAAATCAGTTTCGGATGCAGCGCCATAGATACTGTCTAACTCTCCAGCCAATTCAAGAACAGCAGCTTTTCCAGTAGAAACTGCTGCAGCACTTTGTGTCTTGGCATCATTCAATCGGCTTCGAATTTTCATATACATCGCACCGTTAATTGTTGCCTCCGACTGCAATGAGTTTATTACGCTGATCATTTCCGGAGATGCAGTAGTAGCAACATTAGCAGCGTTATTCAATACAACTGCATTTGGCATCCTACCTCCCTCAAGCGCTGACTTGAGATTATTTACTGCAACCAAAGTATCCTTATAACTTTTATCTAACTGCTCAGTCATGATCTGTGATTTACTTTTTGCAGTACCACAGGAACAAACCAAAAAAGATAGTGCGATTACAATAACCAGATTATTTATTTTCATAAGCTTCTCACTTAAGTATTTTCATTAAATCGATGGGCAACGTTCTATTGTCTGTACACTCAATTCCCCGTCAATATCTGCCGCACGAATGACATTGATAGCATTGTTAAGATTTTCTTCACCACTACAAATAAAGATATCAATTGCAGAATAGTTCTTTTCAGGCCATGTATGGATACTAATATGACTCTCCGCCAATAATAATACGCCAGTACAACCATAACCATCTCCGAAGCTATGGATGTTACTTGCCAGAATCTTAGAGTTTGCTGCTATTGCTGCCTTTGTTAACAGGTCCTCTATCTGTACTGATGAGAATTGACTAATCAATCCTGTTGATTCAATGATTGCATGATGTCCATTAGCACTGTGCATAGTAGGTTGATATTCTTGACAAGAATCATCTCGATTGAAAATCAACCATAATGTATTTCAATTCGTTTCTCTATAACGGAGTTCAATAAATTACACGATGCTCAACGATAATATCCAACAGAGACGCAACTAAAAACCATGTACTTATCGGCGCAAAGCTGAAATGGGCCTAAATTATAAACTTAATGATAATTAAAATTTAACACACGCATGAACAGTCTTCTTTCTCCTTTCAATACACTGATATTGGCCAATATTTCCACCGGAAGTCATACATAATAAATAGTACAATATGACCTACTAGGGAAGTTTTAAGCCTGTTGTGGCTGCTCTAGATCAGCATGTTATTTCTTAAATAAGGAGTTGAAAATGCCAGTACAAGAACGAAAGCTTTTTTCTGTTGATTCTCACGTCTTCATTCCACCCGAGGCTATTCGGGCCCATGTACCTGAGAAAAAACTATCCGCATTTGACACTGCCGTCGAGACTTATCAGAAATACGACGACGAAATGAAAGATGGCGAAGAGCTGGCCATGGAAGATTTTGTTGATCTGGAAGCAGCCACTCATCCCGGTTATCGCGAAGCACCCGCCAGACTCGCAGCCATGGATGCTGATGGCGTCGCCCATGAAGTCATGTACAACGACCCTCTCGACGATATGCGTTTTTATAATGACCTCAATTCAGTGCAGGATAACCTGCAAGCGTTTAATCGTGCGTTATATGACTTTGCATCTGCTGACCCTCAGCGTTTATTACTGACGTATCACATACCGATAACCGATATTGATTTCGCCATCAAAGAACTCGAGCGAGTAGTGAAGCTGGGAGCGCGTTCAGTACAAATCCCTAACTTCCCTTCCAACCTGGGACTACCTGATTATCATGACGAGCGTTATGAACGCTTGTTCAGTGCCTTTGAAGAAATGGGTACTGTGGTGGCGCATCACTTATCGATCACACCAGATTTATGGGGCACGTTCAGACGTGACCCGACCCCGCAAAAAGGAATCTTTACCGGCCTGCCACCATCGCTAATGATGGAGCCGTTAATGTGGTACTTCCTGACCGGAATACTGGAAAGACATCCAAAACTTAATATTGTCTGGGTTGAGCCCGGCCTGTTCTGGATACCCGGTTTCTTGAAATTCCTCGATCGTCGCATGCATGCTCATTATGATTTCCCGGGCGTGAACGAATTACCCAGCACTTACTGGAAGCGCCAAATGGCAGCCACCTTTGTTGATGAGCCTGAAGCCGTCAATAACCGTGATGAGCTCGGAGTTGAAAACCTACTCTGGTCTACTGACTTCCCTCACCCCTGCTGCAACTGGCCTAACGCACAAGCTAAAGTCGCCGAGATGTTTGCCGATGTGCCTGAAGAAGATGTTCACAAAATCACCTGGGGCAATGGCGCCAGAATGTATGGCTTTGACCAATGAGTTCCGCGCAAGAGCAATTTCCGGCTGGTGCGACGTTAATATTTGGTGCAACTGGCGGCATAGGTAGCGTAGTTGCCAAAGAGTTTGCAAACGCTGGCAGCGATGTCGCCGTCGTCTGGAACTCCAAAGAAGACAAAGCAAAAGAAGTTGCTGACAGCATTGCTACAAGCGGTAGAAAAGCATCTATCCATCAGTGCGATGTCACTGATCAAAGCGCGATTGAAAAAACCATCAAAGAAGCAATAGCAGCCCATGGTCAAATCCACACCATGGTCTGGGGTGCAGGCCCGCTGGTTGAACAGGTTTATATAAGCGAAGCTGCACGCGAGCAATGGCGTAAAGCCATAGACGTTGAAGTACATGGTTTTTTTGATGCCTGTCAATCGGTACTGACACACATGCGCTCTACTGACGGCGGCTCCATCGTGCATTTAGGCTCGGCTGGTGATCTCAGCTTTCCGGAAAAAGACTTTCTCTCGGTCTCACCCAAGGCAGCGAATGAAAGCCTGGTGCGCGGTATCGCCAGAGAGGAAGGCAAACATAACATTCGTGCCAACAGTGTTCTGATAGGTGTTATAGAAGCTGGCATGTTTCTCGAGCTTAGTGAACAAGGTGTCTTCGATCAGGCATGGGTTACTGAAGTACAAAAGAACCTGGCCCTCAAACGCTGGGGACAGCCTGAAGAAATAGCTAACGCAGCTATTTTTCTGGCCTCGAATAAAGCGGCTTATGTCACCGGTCAGCAAATCTCTGTCGCCGGCGGCTACGGACTCTAATCATTCAAGAATTAACCAAGGTGTAAACAATGCAAAGACTATTAATTACCGGCGCTGCAAGCGGCATCGGCAAATGTACCGCTGAACTCATGGGACACGATCACGAGCTAATTCTCTGTGATCGATCAGAAGATCAACTCAATGAGTTTTCACGTTACCTGAATCACAAAGGAATCAAGAACGAGACGGTTTTATGTGATGTATCAATCCAGTCAGATGTAGAAAATGCGATTACCACGGCAACCAAATATAATCCCTTAGATAAAGTCTTTCATGCCGCCGGGGTATCGACTTCCTCGGTAGAGAATGCCTCGCAACTGTATGACATCAATCTAAAAGGCACCGGGTATTTTATTAATGCCATGGCACCTCACGTTACTTCCGGCACATCAATGCTCTGCGTTGCCTCACAAGCATCCTACTTTGCAGAAATGATGATTACTCCCGAAATTCAGGAAGTATTGAGTACACCACTTGAGGATAACTTTATAGAACGCCTAGAAGCGGCTGATGCAAGCAAAGGCTCGTTAGAACCAGGAGCCGCTTATGGTTTAAGCAAACGAGGCGTTCGTTATCTGGTTGAAGCCGCTGCATTCGACTGGGGCAAAAAAGACGCCAGAATAAATACGCTATCGCCGGGAATTATTGAAACACCAATGTCTTTGGCTGAAGCAGAAAAATATCCGCAAATGGTTACCATCAAAGACCTTACACCGTTACAACGCTGGGGACAGCCAATTGAAGTGGCTAAAGTCGCCGAATTCATATTATCCAGCGGCGCATCATTTATGACGGGCGCAGACCTGTTACTCGATGGCGGCTCAACCCCGCACTACATCGAAGCAGTCCGTGCACAAATGGCTGCTCAATGAGTACAGCGTTTCAAAATAAATCAGTCATTGTTACAGGTGCAGGGTCCGGTGTTGGTAGAGCATTATCATTAGAGCTAGCCAGCAGAGGCGCGACTGTTTATGTCACTGCACTGACGCGGGAAGAAGCCGAACAAGTAGCACGAGAAATACAAACCAATGGTCATACCGCTATAGCTGTAAAAGTCGATGTGACCATGAATGAAGAACTCAAAATGATCATTTCTAAAGTGGTTGCCGAACAAGGCCAACTAGACTTTATGATCAACAATGCAGGTCTACTCTATTGTGGCGAGTTCTTTGATATGGAAGAAGAGTTTTTGGATAAATTGATTCAAGTGAATCTCACTGCAGTGACTATAGGTAGCTTGTATGCCTACCGACAAATGATCAAACAGGGGCACGGTCAGATACTCAACATTTCTTCCATGGGAGGATTCGTGCCAGCAGCCACCATGGCGGTCTATGCCGGCACCAAGCATGGAGTACTTGGCTTCACCAACACGCTTGCCACGGAAGCGAAAGAATTCGGCATACACGTTCAAGCTGCCTGCATGGGCAACATAGAATCAAACTTGTTGGAAAATGCTGAAGATGTGCATGCGGGAGTTAACAAGTTTGGTAGCATCCTCCCCAAACCTTATCCCACAGTAAAAGCAGCCAAAACCATTGTCGATGGCATTGAAAAAAAGAAACACCCTATTTTTACACCATTTTATGCAGCAGTCGTATGGCGCCTGGTACGATTTTTTCCTGGACTGCTCTTCAAAGGCAGCACAGATACTATGCGCAAGTATCGAGATTTAATGAATGAGAAGTGATCAGCATGCTTCACTTACAATTTTAAACAACAGCATTTTTATAGCTAAAAAAAGACCGCCTGAAAGGCGGTCTTTTTGCACAACTTATAAAACCAGAGCTTAGAAATCTACCGCTACTGACAACCCATAAGAACGTGGCTGTGTATACACACTCACATTATAGGCAAAAGTATTGAATGGTAGCGCATCTATAAGGAACTCTTCATCAGTCAAATTCTGCCCCCAAAGAGAAACAGTAGCACGGTTTCCACCAGCGAGGTCAAAGCCTACACCGATATTACCCGTAAGCAAGTCGACTTTTGGTAACTCAAGGAAACTCTCTGGTACCGAAAGGATCTCATCACTGTGGCTATAGGTGAGGTTACCGAACACATCATTCGCTCCCCAGGTACCATCGTAATTCAGACCTATGGTATAGCTCAACTCTGGCACACCTTGCAGACCTTCCTGACGAGTACTGGTTAAGCCGGTAACCGGGTTGACTGGTACACCAGCATCACCATCTGTGTAGTTCAGGCTCGCATTCAAGGTGAAGGTATCTGTCATTGCAATTGTAGACTCGATATCAAGACCATAGATCTCGTCATCAGTATTTACGATCGCTCGCTCTGTTGAAAGAATTGGCGAAGTGGCTACGGTAGTTTGCTTGTCCGTAAAGTCATACCAGTAAGCAGCTGCATTGATTCGAACACGATCTCCAAAATCACCTTTCATGCCGATTTCAACTGCGGTAATTTCTTCTTTATCAAAGATGAAATCTACGCCAGAAGTCTCGCCTGCAGCCGGTAAAGCTACCGCGGTAGCGTTAAAGCCGCCTGCACGGTAGCTCTCTTTATAGCTGGCATACAGCATCATATCTTCAGTCGCATCCCACTCAAGCGTCAACGATGGGTCCAGAGAATCATCGTCCCAGGTTCCTACGTTTGGCAGTATTGGCAGACCGGTTAGTGTGGTTGTATCGTTAAAGAACGGTACGCGTGGTTGTCCTCGACCATCTTTAGTCTCATCAGAATAGCGCAAACCAACGGTTGCTCTGAAGTTGTCAGAGATATCGATCGTAGCTTGACCATATAACGCCAATGCTTCGGTATCGATAAACAAGTCACCATTCGTTCCAGCACGAACTGAACCTAATGCTGCTGAAAGAGTTGGAATACAGAAGTTGTTAGCCGGTGTAGGCCCGGTTGCACAACCACTAGATCCATCACCGACAATTTGTGCTAGTAACGGAGCAGCCGCAGGTGCCAACGCAGGTATGCCAAGGAATTGCAATAATGCCAATGATGCTGGAATTGGCCCCTGATTCGCTGGAGGTACACCAACACCGGTAAGGAAACCTTGAATGTTTGGCGCAGTGAGACGTGGATCGAATTGCCCTAACAAAAACAAATAATCGTTGCCATTTGTAGTGGGTGCCGTGTCTCCATCACCTTTACCGGTTGATTCATCAAAATAGAACAAGCCACCGGTGAAACTTACTCTGCCAAACTCGGCATTGTAGTTGATATCCAGACTGGTTTGCTCGTGACCATCCAGCGTTGGAGCACCGCCAGGATCAGACAAGAATAAACCCTTCTCTGGCTCAAGCCCGGAAAAGGCTGATGAAAAATCAGGTCGCAATGCAGCGCCGGTACCAGCCGCGCCAAACGCAAACGGTAATGGTGCCAATGCAGGGTTAAAACTTCCGGTAATGGCGTTCAATATTGCTGGATTCGTCGTCGGAATCAATGCAGCAAAGCGAGTCGAATCAATTTCTCGATAAGCAGCGGTAACTTTTAACTCACTATCGTTAGCAAATGTCCATGTACCGATTGCTGTGACACCAGATGATTCACTAGTATTTAGACCATTTTCAAATGAGGTAGTTACATTTTCCTGACGTCCGTCATTAAATGGGGTGATGGCTGCGGCCAAAAATGCGGGCGCACCTGTTGGTGTGATACCGTCACCGACCGACTGATAAAACAATGGCTCTTTATCGGTTTCTGATTGATCATAAGCAATATCAAAACGGAATGAATCACTAATCTCGGATCCTAATGCAATTCGAAAACCGCTTTTTTCTTCGCCACCAAAATCAGTACCCGGCCCGGCGTTCTCAACCCAACCGTCTCTTTCCATAAAGGATCCCGAGATTCTCATAGCCGTATTTTCTGACAAGGCGAGGTTGGTTGAGCCAGAAATTTTGGCATGACCAAAGTTGCCATATTCTGCTTTGATTCTTCCAGAACATTGCTCTGGATCAGGCAGTGCCGAAATCAGGTTTACAGCACCTGCCACTGTATTACGCCCATACAGCGTTCCCTGTGGGCCTTTCAGAATTTCAACGCGCTGAAGATCTGGTAGGTCGAAGGCCAAGCCCTGGCTCTTGCCCAGATAAACACCGTCCTGGTAGACAGCAACTCGCGAGTCAATACCTACCTGCGGATCTAGAGTACCAATACCGCGTATGTTTATGCGTACGCCGTTAGTATCAGCCGGGTTTTGTGTAACATAAACTCCGGGTGTAATTTTTCCGAGATCTTCAGGACCTTCAATGCGAAAGCTTTCCAGAGCTTCCATATCAAATGCGGTAACCGCTATGGGTACATCCTGTAGATTCTGAGTTCTTTTTTGTGCTGTGACAGTGATTTCTTCCAGCTCGGCTGAATAACCCAGCGTGCTCACCAGCAACAATGCTGCCATAAAAGAAATGACGAGTGATTTCATTCGGTAGTAAGACATATCTAACTCCCCTCCAAGGATAATAAATAGTTTAACCACTAGGATTATAGGCAAATAAGCAGCCATTCGCTATCAGAGAATCAGCTTAATTCGTAAGATTGAACGTTAAAATTTACGGAAAAGGTGAGTTTTTATGTAAATTTAGCCAAATAACGCAGTAATGCATGCCAAAAAATACGCAATAGTCTATTTAGACACTTTTACATCTTATCCAGGCTACCCTCGATTCAGGTATACCAGCTTTCAAGGTGGCTAACACGCCTATAGAAAAAAGTATCTTCAAGCCACCTCTTTCTCGGCCTGACGCTCCTTCTTAGCATTTCGTTCACCCACGACTTTAATTTTAAACGACATAGCTGGACCCGGGGTTGGCGATGATTTGGTTTTTAGTACATAGTCCGGCGGATCCAGTTGCAGATCAGATCGATGGAACATTCGTGAAATCGCTATAGCCATTAACAGTTCTGCCAGGTTTTTTCCTAGACAAGTGTGCGGGCCACGACCAAATGGTGCATACACGCCGGGCTTCATATGTTCACGACGCTCAGGAGCACTTCTTTCCGGGTCAAACTTTTGCGGATCTGGAAAATACTCTTCCATGAAGTGCGGCACGCTGGTGCCGATATATATCATTTCACCTTCAGGAATTACGTGCCCTTCAAATTCAATATCCTGGGTGGTAACACGCATTTGTGCCACTGCAATTGGCCATAAGCGCATCGCTTCTTTAATACAACCATGAATGTAATCTAGCCCGGCAATATCTTCTTCACCGATCGACTCTTGGGCATATAAGGCGTCAGCTTCTTGCTGTACTTTTTCCAAAACGCCTGGCGTTTTCAAAATTCCGTAGACGCAGGCAGCCAGAGTATTGGCGACAGTATCCAGACCAGCCACATAGGGGCCGGTTAGCAACAACTGTAAATCACGCTCTTGTATAAATTCGGGATCTTCACCATGCGCACGCATGATATCGCCCAATAAATTGTCAGGTAGCTTGCCTGCTTTAGTGCGCTCTTTGAAATCACCAATCATTTCTTGTCCCATTTCATTCACACGCGCTTGCGCTCGTTTGAAACTTGGGAACTTAAGAAAGAATTTAGGTCGTTGGCGAGTAACCAGCACATTGAGAATGAACAAAATGTTTAAACGAATATCGCGCACATATTCCATAGGCGCTTTACCACTCATCATGTCGCCAAGAATTTGTACAATCATAAACTGGCATGCTTCGACCACTTCAACTTCATCTTTACTTAACCAGTCTCGGTCGAGCGCTTTATCAGAGAGTGCCACAGCATCACCATAACGACCTTCAAGTGCACGCGGTGAAAATCCGTCGCGCATAATACTTCTCATTTTTTGATGCTCAGCTCCATCCAAACCCGTGAGCAATTTTGACGCGCCCATATGTATACGAAAATCTTCCCAGAATTCTTTCGAGCGCAACATATCGCGCTTGGACTTTTGCGTCATAAACTTGGCTGCTTCAACACCAGCTATGACATATGACTTTCTACCAAACACATTGATTTGATAGACAGGACCATGATCGCGATAGCAGCGCAAGAAAAACGCTGCCGGGTCTTTTGCCATCTCAACCGTATTGCCAATCAATGGAATTGCACCACTGGCTTTAGGTATGTTTTTGGTTTTTTCTGAGAGAGCTTCTGCACTCATAACATTCTTCCTTACTGCAATATTTTTGGATTGGTCGGGCTGATGACTATATGCGTAAAATATTAGCGTATCTTTACGCATTTAAGAAGCCCAACCTGCCAAACGGTACACTTTCATCACAAAGCAAAGGATGTTTTGCCGAAAGCAAACCATCTGGTTTAGCTTTAGCCAAATTTTTCAGGTATAGGCTCTTTCGTATTTTTCCAGATACCTGTAGAGGTCGCTATCAAGATGTCACCTGCATGAATCGATGATTCCAGGAATATCGTTTTGAAAGTTTTGTGTGAAACTTTTGCACGCGCAATTAAAAAATCATCAATCAAGGTGCTGGCACAAAAATTTGTATTCATAGTAATAGTTACACATAGAGCATCACAAGCATGGGTAGCTGATCTACCCATCACCTCGTCCAGCAAGGTCATTGTAATACCGCCATGACCTCTGCCCGGGCCACCGCCATGCAGCGGCTCCATTTTCAAACCCAGATGAGTCACGCCTTCCTCATCCACAGAGATACCATCCTTAAGATAGAAAGGACCAACAGTTTGACCAAGACCTGAAAGTGGTTTGACAGGGGAAAAGTTGTTCGGGATATCGCTACGGCTCGTTGTCATGTTTATAAGTCTTTATATTTTTAAGATAAAATCGCGGGCACATATAACTCAGTTAACTTACCACCATCTACAGGTAATTCTACGCCGGTGATAAAGCTGGCGTCGTCGCTGGCAAGAAAGACAATCGCATTGGCCAATTCTTGCGCGGTACCGCTGCGTAACATGGGTATGGCATTTTCAAGTGTCTCCTGCACTTTCTGATTGCCCTGGGTAGCTGCCTGATTGGCTGGTGTATCTACCGAGCCTGGCACTACAACATTTACCCTAACGCCGGTGTGTGCAACTTCCATCGCAGCACAATGTGAAAACTGAGTCATTGCTGCTTTAGCCGCAGAGTAGCCAGCAACACCTTTGGCTGCTTTACTGCCGCATGATGAAGATACGTTTACTATAGAACCACTACCCTGCTTGACCATGATATCCATCGCGGTTTTGGTACCAATGAAAGTCGCATCAGCGGTGACTACAAAATTCTTACGCCAATTATCCAGACTCATGCCTGAGATCATACCGTGCCGGGTCATAGTGGCATTGTTCACCAATACATCCAGACGCCCATATTTTTCAGCAACGCTTGTAATCATTTTCTCAAACGCATCAAGATCCATTAGGTCCAAGGCGTGAGCATCTACCTTACCGCCGGCATCTGTAATGCCAGCGGCAGCCTCATCTAGCTTCTCTTGACCACGCGCACAAATAATCACTTGCGCGCCCTCATCAGCAAACTGTTGTGCAGCAGCGAGACCAATGCCGTAACTACTACCGGTTACGATAACGACTTTGTCAGTAAATCTGTTACTCATGCTTCTTTCCTTAATTGTGTGTAGCGTGTAACGCGGCTAAGTAACCAAAGGTCATCGCCGGCCCTAAGGTTGCGCCAGCGCCTAAATACTTATCACCCATCACCGCAGAACTAGTGTTGCCGCAAGCGTATAAACCTTGAATGACTTCACCGGATGTATCAAGCACTTGAGCATTATCATTGGTCAACAAACCACCCTTAGTGCCAATATCTCCTGGGTGTAACGGCAAAGCATAAAAAGGTGGCTCAGTAATTGGCGCTATACACGGGTTAGGCGTGTTGTGATGATCACCATAATAGCGGTCATAAAAACTACTGCCACGCTGAAAATCTTCATCTATGCCAGTACCAGCGAAAGTATTGTTGCGCTCTATGGTATGTCGCAGGCCGTAAGCATCTATCTTCAAGGTGTTCGCTAGTTCTTCGAGCGTATCTTCCTTAGCCCAGATATCTTTAACTTTCTTATTAATAAATTTGTCCGGTGTAGCCCAACCCGGGCCCAATGGGCCGAATGGATACTTCTTACGGAATTTTGAATCAAAAATGACATAAGAAGGAATAGCATTTGCATGATACATGGCATAACCCGACTCAAGATAAGGATCCGCCTCATTACCAATACGTTTGCCGTGCTTATTCACAATCACAAGTCCTGGTAATGAACGCTCAGCAAAGATACCGATAGCACGCGACCATCCAGGTACTTTTACCACCGGTATCCACCATGCATGATTCATCAACTCAGTTGCCGCGTTTAACTCACCAGCCGCAACAATCGCATCACCGGTATTCGCATCTTGTGACACACTCCAATCCTGATGCGTAGGTTTAGGTAAGTTCTCATGGCGTAACGTTGCGTTATGCTCAAAACCACCGGCGGCCAAAATCACATGCTTGGCATGAACCTCGACCTCTTCACCATCACGCTCAATCAAGGCGCCAGTCACGACACCGTCTTTATGCAAAAGCGACTTCATTGGCGAGTTAAGCCACACCTCAGCGCCCTGCTCTTTAACTGACAAAAACAAACTACCGACTAATGAGTGACCTTGAGTTAAACGACGCGACAACTTACTTTTTAAACGCCCCGGGATGTCAGCGTAATAGGAGAACAACATGGTGAATAAAGTCTTGCGCCAGCCTTTGTCTTGAGTCAAAAACTTACGCGCTTCTTTAAACGTTAAGCTGAACTTACCTTGCACCAACGAGCCGGGTGCTTGCGGTTGCATCTTGTATAA
>CALISW010000011.1 GCA_938041655.1 uncultured Thiotrichales bacterium
CTTCAATCTGCCAACCTTGCTCTTTGGCATTAGCAGCCATTATTTTTCCACCGAACAAACCCTGTTCTTCACCTGATAAACCAGCATAAATAATGGTTGCCGGGAATTGGTATTGTGATAAAACCCGTGCCGCCTCCAGCGTCCCTGCCATGCCGCTGGCATTATCGTTTGCACCCGGTGAATCATCACTATAGTTCATTGGATCTGTTATGCGTGAATCAATGTCTCCTGACATGATGACGTAGCGATTGGGGTCAGTCGTGCCACGCTGTACCGCGAAAACATTAACTACTTCCACCGGGTCAGGAATACGTTTTTCACCGCTAATCGTATCTCCCTGCACCACTACTTCGAGACAGTTATTGCAGGCTTTGGATATGTTATTGAACTCGCTTTCAATCCAGCGTCTTGCAGCGCCTATACCACGTTCATTTGATACGGTATCAGACAATGTATGCCGTGTTCCAAAATCAACCAGTGTTTGAATGTCTGCTTCAAGACGTTCACTTGATACTTGCTTTACTGCGCCTGCGATTAATGTGGATTGTGAGTTGTTACTGGCACAAGCTGACACCGCCATACAAAGGAGACAACTGACTACTATTTTTCTCATAGCTTTATCCTGACTAGATTAATTTACGTAAAAACTTGAGGATGTGTTGCTGAACTTCTCTGGGTTTTTCTGCATGCAACCAGTGTCCTGCTCCAGCCACGGTTATATGTGTTGCTTTGGGAAGATACTCCATGAACACATCTTTGTGTTTGGTTTGTATATACGCTGACAGCTCGCCTTTCAATACGAGTGCAGGTCCAGTATAAGCATGATGTAGTTTGGGAGCGTGGGCCAGGTTTTCATAATTATCACTGAGAATATCAAAATCTATTCGCCACTCGTAGCCCGCTTGGGTTCTTCTAAGGTTCGTTAATATGAATTTGGCAGTGTCCGCATCATCCGTATAGTCGAGGAAGTGGGACAAGGCATCATTACGAGACTGAGTGTTTTCTAAATCCAGCTCATTCACAGCCTTAAATACCGGATCATGCCCCCTGCCTTTATAGGTCACTGGCGAGATATCTAATACAGTGATACTGGACGTTAGCTCAGGAAACAGTGTGGCGAATTGCATTGCCACTTTTCCACCGAGAGAATGACCTACAATATGCACCTGATCTATCTCTTGCTCTTCCAAAAATACCTGCAATGCATTGGCCATGTTGGTAAAAGTCATGTCCTGCATCGCCGCCGAATCGCCATGACCGGGTAAATCTACCGCAAGCACATGAAACTGATCAGACAAAACTCGTCCAATTGATAGCAAATTGCCCTTGGAACCAAACAGCCCATGCAGCAATACGACCACATTATTATTCGCAATCTCTACACCACTTGCGCGAAAACTCAAACTACTCACATAGCCTCCAAAATATCCATCTCGTGTTGGCTGAATCCAGCCTCCAGTCGCGCCTCTGTGTGAAACGGCCCGCGCACCTGTCCTTGCATATATTTGTGTAACAGTTTTTGAAACGTCGGGATAACCTCAACTCCCGCTTGCTTGCAGGCATATTCAAACCAGCGATTACCAATGGCCACATGCCCAATTTCATCATGCAAGATAATCTCTAACCTACTCACAGTCTCATGATCCTGAGCGCCGTTAAAACGCTTAATCATACCCGGCGTCACATCCAGCCCTCGCGCCTCAAACACTCTGGGCACCATGCCCATACGGTCTAACAAACTATGATCGGTTTGTACCGCCATCTCCCACAAGCCATTATGTGCGGGAAAATCGCCGTATTGGAAACCCAGTTGCTCCAGACGCTCCAGCATTAAACTGCAATGATAGGCCTCTTCTATACACACCAGCAGCCAGTCATGGTAATAGTCTATTGGCATCTCCTGGAAACGATACAGAGCATCCAGCGCAAGATTCATCGCATTAAACTCGATATGCGCTACTGCATGAACGATCACAGCACGCCCTTCAACAGTAGATATTTTACGTTTAACCAGCTCGCGTGGCGGGACTAACGCCGGCTTTTGTGGCCTGCCGGGTTTTGACACTCTCTCAACAGTTACTGGCTCTAGTGTTAGCTGTTCCTGCTCCCACTCTATTGCTGTGGCATCAATGATTGCTTTCTTCGCCAGAGGCTCAGGCGTCATCAGCGCTTGATACGCACAAGAAAACAAAGATGCCTGCTGCTTATTCATTCTGATTTATAAACCACGCAACAAGTCTGCCTTGATGTCATTGAGTGACTCCAGCCCTACTGCAACCCTGATTAAATTTTCGTTAATGCCGGCTGCAGCACGTTGCTCAGGTTCCAGGCGCCCATGTGTGGTACTAGCTGGATGGGTAATGGTAGTTTTCACATCACCCAGATTCGCAGTAATTGATAACATCCTGGTATTGTTAATCACATTCCATGCTTCGGTACGTTTGCCTTTCACTTCAAACGAGACAATACCGCCAAAACCGGATTGCTGACTGGCAGCCAATTTATGCTGGGGATGCGATTCCAGACCAGGGTAATAGACATGCTCTATTTGAGCTAAATCCACCAACCACTCTGCCAACTCTTGTGCTGCCGCACAATGCGCCGCCATTCGTATCTTGAGCGTTTCCAGCCCTTTCAAAAACACCCAGGCATTAAATGGACTCATAGTCGCGCCTGCGCTTCGCATCCACGCCAGAATTTTTTCTTCTACAATCTCAGTACTGCCGACAATAGCACCGCCAACACAGCGACCTTGTCCGTCTAAAAACTTGGTGGCTGAGTGAATCACAACATGCGCACCCAACTTAAGTGGCTGTTGCAAGGCAGGACTACAAAAACAATTGTCTACTACCAACAAACATTGATGCTCATCAGCCACACTCGCCAATGCTCGCACATCACCGATAGTTGTTAATGGATTGGAAGGTGTTTCTAAAAATAATAGTTTGGTGTTGGGTTTAATTGCCACCGCCCAATCATCCGTGTTGGCTAAATCAACGTAATCAACCTCAACACCGAATTTCACAAAGTAATTATTAAACAAGACCGTGGTTGAACCAAAAACAGAGGTTGAACACAAGACATGATCACCGGCCTTTAACAACGCCATACAAGTAGCCATGATAGCCGCCATACCAGAGCTGGTTGCCAAACAACTTTCACCGCCCTCTAATGCTGCCAGACGTTGCTCAAACGTTCTTACCGTCGGATTCGTGAAGCGTGAGTAGATATTGCCATCTTCTTCATTACCAAAGCGACGCGCGGCTTGCTCAGCCGATTCAAATACGTAACTTGAGGTGGTAAAAATTGGCTCGGAATGTTCACCTTCAGCCGTACGCTGTTGCCCGGCACGAACTGCCAGGGTTGCAAAGTCTGAATAATCTGATGAGTCGGTCATGTTAGTTCCTGTTCAGGCGACACATATAAAAATACCTGCAAAAGCAGGTATTTGACATCAGTACCACGCTTTAGCTGTATTTTGACGCGCCCGCAAGGTGTCTAAAATCGGCGCTTAGTACTATTATGAGCCTAACTATCCGTTTGTCAATTCCTCAGCTATATAAACCATTGAACCCGCCGGGGTTTGCCCAAATAACTCAATCACATCCTCATTACGCATGCGGATGCAGCCATGTGATGCAGGCTGTCCGATCAAGCCCTCTTCATGGGTGCCGTGGATGTATATATAGCGTTTATAAGAATCAACACCCTTACCTCTATTCTTACCTGCCTCCAGACCCTTTAGCCAAAGTACTCTGGTCGTAACAAAGTCGTCACCTGTTGCACGAGCCTCATATTCAACGCTCGCCACCTTACCGGTATCTTTACGTCCTTTGAAAATAGTCAGCGGTGGCGCATCACGCCCATAGCGTCTCTTCACATAATGCGCACCGAGCGGAGTTTTATTACTTCCAGACTCACTGCCGATACCATATTTAGAAGTAGAGATATCATAAGAGCGGCGCACGCTATTATTCACGACCAAATGTAATTGCTGCGTGGCAATGTCAACAATCACAACCCTGCTGTTGCTTCGCTCCGGATAGGATGAAACCAATTGGTCGAGAACTTCCTGTGTTGTAGATGACATTACAGGGCCGCTAAGAACCAGCGTGATAAAAAGGCAAAGAAGGCGTAACAAGTTTCACTCAGGCGCTGTTATGCAGATCTATACCCAAACTCTGCTGACGCTCCTGGTGTTTGTTGGTGTCATTACGACGTGACTCCAACTCATCCAGATACTGATCTGAAATATTAGTTACATATTTTCCGGTAAAGACTGAAGTTTCGAAATCAGTAATCTCTTTATTACCTCTTTGCACCGCGTCTATCAAATCTTCCAGCGATTGGTAAATCAGTTTGTCAGCACCAATCGCACTACAAATTTCTTCATCTGTTCTACCGTGTGCAATCAACTCCTGACAGGTTGGCATATCAATACCATAGACATTGGGGTAGCGAATGGCAGGCGCGGCTGAAGCAAAGTACACCTTTTTGGCCCCACACTCTCGCGCCATTTGTACGATATTGCGCGAAGTAGTTCCTCGTACGATAGAGTCATCTACCAAGAGAACGTTTTTGCCTTTGAACTCAAGTTCAATCGGATTGAGCTTTTGTCGTACCGACTTCTTGCGTTGTTGTTGACCGGGCATAATAAAAGTTCGGCCAATGTAGCGATTCTTGATAAACCCTTCGCGATACAAAATACCCAAATGGTTGGCCATCTCCAATGCCGAACTGCGGCTGGTTGAAGGCACGGGTATGACGACATCAATATCATGATCAGACCACTCACGCTCGAGTTTTTCTGCCAGTTTCACGCCCATGCGCATACGCGCCTTGTGCACAAAAATGTTATCGATCACTGAATCCGGGCGGGCGAAATAAACATGCTCAAAAATACAGGGCTTGAGCTTGGACTGCTTGGCGCATTGCCTGGTGTGCAACTGACCGTTCATGTCGATGTAAATAGCCTCACCTGGAGCAACATCTCGTTCCAGATCAAACCCTAAAGCATCCAGTGCCACAGACTCAGAAGCAATCAAATACTCACGCCCATGTGCTGTTTTTCTACTACCAAATACCAGTGGACGAATACCATGAGGATCACGGAAGGCAAACACACCATAACCAACCACTAACCCAACGGCGGCATAAGCACCCTCACAACGATTATGCACACCTTCAACCGCAGAAAAAATATCATCAGCACCCGGAGTTTTTGTCTTGGTTCGGTATAACTCTCTGGCAAATATATTCAATAGTACTTCAGAGTCTGAAGTGGTGTTGATGTGGCGACGATCAATATTGAATAGCTCGCGCTCTAGATCTGCTGCGTTGTTCAGATTTCCATTGTGTGCCAGTGAGATACCAAATGGCGAGTTCACATAGAACGGTTGTGCTTCTGCTGATGAGGAGGAACCCGCTGTGGGATAGCGCAAATGGCCTATACCCATATTACCTGCCAGCTTTTCCATGTGTCGGGTATGAAATACGTCTCTTACCAACCCATTGTCTTTACGCAGATTGAGCTTTTTATCATCACAGGTCACTATGCCTGCAGCATCTTGCCCTCTGTGTTGTAACACCAGTAAACCGTCGTACAGCATTTGATTCACTGGCTCACGACCATACAGAGCAATTATTCCGCACATATTGTTATTCCTGTGGTTCTGCTTGGGGAAGCTGCTCGCCAGCAGCTTCCAGAGCTTTTGAACCTAAATCCTTAAGTAAATCAGCCGCAGCTTCCGGAGCGCTTACTGCCTCACCTCCTTCAATACCGGTTTCAGTTTCTTCGCTATTTTCAGGGTCTTCCTCTGCCCAAGTATCCAGTGTTTTTTGTAGCTTTTGCGGCAGATATGATTTGAGCTGGTCCGAGAGTATTTCGAAATACGGCATTGATACACTGGTTTTCCACCACGGCTTCTTTTCCATATCGGTACAACTGACTGCGAACAGAGTGATAAACGTTATTATAAGCGCTCCACGAAATGCACCAAAAATAAAACCCAGAATTCTGTCGGTGCCGCTCAAGCCGGTTTTTGACACCAGTTGATTAACCACAAAATTGAATATCCCACCAACGATTAGTGTGATAACAAACAGCACTGCAAATGCAATCGCTAATCTAATCCAACTGGTGTCAACACCTGCGGGTACGTAAGCAGATGCGGGCTCACAAAACCTGGCTGCAATCCAGAGTGCTGCTATCCATGTCACCAGTGCAATGGTTTCTTTAACGAAGCCTCGGAAAATACCAAACAATACCGAGAGTAAAATGATAATCAGTACAATGCCATCGACTAAATGCATGACGAGTTATCCTTGAATGATAAAGTTAAAAATTATTTGGCCTGACTAACAATAATGCCTTGCTTGACCAATCCATCTTGTTGCATCAACTTGAGTAAGCTCTGCCCTTCTTCACGACTGGCTACTGGCCCGGTTTTAACGCGATGCATATCGGCGCCGTTACTACGACTGGACTCAATGAAAGCCGGGTAGCCAGCAGACTGTAATTTATCTTTAAGCACTACCGCGCGATTCCGATCACCGAAGCTACCAACCTGTACGGCAAAATCACCGATAGGAGCATTGGTTTCTGGTGTTGTGTTATTTGTTACTACTGGATCAGGCTTGACGATGACCGGCTTGGGTGATTCTGCCGGGACGACACTTGGCTGTTCGATGACGGCACTGGATGGTATTTCAACTGGCTCCGGGCTGGCATTAGGATCAGGGAATTGATTCGACAACGATGAAAGTCTGCTTCTGTCATCCGCTTCAACACTGGCTGTATCTTCGGCGAGTTGACCCAATGGTTGAATGCCCTGCTGCTGTCGTGCCGGTAATTCGTAGACTTCTTTTTCTGGCAGGCTAAGTTCAGTTTCCTGCTCTATACCCTGCGCTGAAGGCTTGAGTATCATTGGGACAAAAATAACGGCTAGCAGAATAACTACTGCAGCCCCGACCAGACGTGTTTTTAGTACCGGATCCATCTGCATACTCTGTTGTGGCTAAGCTCGAAATTATACAAGATCATCTATAAGAATGCGGTCTAAATTTGCAACTCGCCACACATTACAATATATCTCAAATAGTGCCTTTAACTACTTAATTCAGAGGCAGTTAAACGGCTACGCACCTCGTCTATGGTATGAAATGACCCGGTCACGACCAGCCGTTCATGAGGTCCTAACACGCTATTAAGGTGTCGCCAGGCTTCAACCAGGGTCGGGTAGCAATTGATATTGGCATTAGGGTCTGCATCAAGAACACTTTTTTCAAGATTATCCACATCCAGTGCTCGCTCAACCTGGGCGCTGGAGAGGTGCCAGTACTCAACCTCAGACTGCAGGGTGGTGACTAAGCCGGTGTAATCCTTATCGCCCAGTATGCCCAGTAAAATGTGGGTTGTTTTTGGTTTCAGCTGCTTCAAATTCTCAGCCAGAGCGATCGCACTATGCGGGTTATGCGCTACATCAAAGATTAGCTCATAGTCCAGTTGATAGCGCTCAAATCTACCAGGTAAATTTAAATTGATTAAGCCTTCAGCAATAGACTCGGTATTCGGTTGTAGCTCGTCTGGCAAGTAGCTTAATGCTGCTATAACACCTGCTGCGTTGTCATACTGATGCCGACCTTGTAAACCTGGCGCGGGTAATTGGTAACTATCCTCGTTGCTCTCCCAGCACCAATGATCGTCATTGATCTTAATGCTGTAATCCATCCCGGCTTGAATAAAATGTGCACCATATTTTTTAGCTTGTTCGGCAAGTACCGGTGTCACTTCATTTGCCGCACAGATCATTGGCTTGTTGCGTCGAGCTATGGCCGCCTTCTCAGCGGCAATCAATTCAACCGTATCTCCCAGGAAATGCATATGATCCAATGCGATATTAGTAATCAGCGCTATATTGGTATCGATGATATTGGTGGCATCCAGCCTTCCGCCCAGCCCTACTTCCAGCAAAATCACCTGCACTTGTGCCTGCTGCAAGAGAGACAAGGCTGCCAGAGTAGAAAACTCAAAATAACTTAAACTGGTTTCGCCACGCGCCTCATCTATCGCTGCAAAGGCATGCATGATTTGTTGATCACTGACTGGCTCGCCATTGATTCGAATTCGCTCATTGAATTGATGCACATGAGGAGATGTATAGGAGCCTGTGCTTACACCGGCGGCTTTGAAAATACATTCAAACAAACTAACGGACGAACCTTTGCCGTTAGTACCACCAATGGTAATGACGGTTGCTTCCGGTTCCAATAACTCCATCTTGGCAGCGACACCCGAGACGCGCTCAAGCCCGAGATCTATTTTAAGTGGGTGAGTTACTTCCAGCCAATCCAGCCATTGCGACAGAGTATTAAAGCGCATCAATTATGCCGATGCTGAACTGATCATTACTATTCAGCTTCAGGTTTTTCTTCGGCATCAGCTTCAAAGTCGATATCAGGGTCAACTTCAATTTCAACCGTCATATCCAGTGGCATTTCATCTGGAGCGGGCACTATCACATCATCAATACTGGCTGCCTCGGTACTAACCGGTGGAAGATTTTGAAAAATAGACAACATGGTTGCGACTTCCGTACGCATTTCCCTTCGATCTACGATTCTGTCGATAGCACCATGCTCCAACAGAAACTCTGAACGCTGAAAACCTTCAGGTAAAGTTTCACGGACAGTTTGCTCAATCACCTTGGGCCCGGCAAAACCAATCAAGGCTCTTGGTTCAGCCAGTATCACATCACCGAGCATGGCAAAACTGGCAGATACACCACCTGTGGTGGGATGCGTCAAGATAGATATAAATGGTATTTTTTCTTTTCGTAAACGCTCTATAGATGCACTGGTTTTTGCCATTTGCATCAAAGAGAACAAAGCCTCCTGCATACGTGCACCGCCACTGGCGGCAAATGTCACCAGGGGGATTCTATGCTTGATACAGACATCAACTGCTCTAACGAATTTCTCGCCCACTACCGCACCCATTGAGCCGCCCATGAACTTGAAATCAAACGCGGCTGCTACCAGCGGGACCTTCATGACTTCAGCCTGCATCACTATCAATGCATCGTTTTCATCTGTTTTTTTCTGCGCTGCTGACAAGCGATCTTTGTACTTGGTGGTGTCTTTAAATTTAAGCACGTCAACCGGCTTAACATCAGGCGCTATTTCTACTTGTGGCCCGTCCTGATCAAGAAACAGGCCCAGTCTTTCGCGCCCGTAAATTGGAATGTGATACTCACATTTTGGACAAACATTTAGATTACGCTCCAGTTCAGCCCGATACAGTACCGAATTACAACTGGCGCAGTTATGCCAAAGACCTTCAGGAACTTTTCGCTTTTCGCCAGCGTCCGTTCGAATCCTGGCAGGGATCAGTTTCTCAAACCAACTCATTCTATTATCATTTGCCTATATCAGAATATATCTACGTAGTAGCTTTATTAATCGATTCACGCATGGATGATAACAGCTCCTGCATTGAAGCTTTAATGCTTTTTATATCATTCGGTTTTTCGGCAATAAATTTCACTAACGCACTTCCAACCACCACAGCATCAGCCACTTTTGCTACAGCCCCGGCATCATCGGCAGTACTAATACCAAAGCCTACTCCTACTGGTAAGTCGGTATGCTGCCTGATTACATCCAGTTTTTCAGTGAGCGCACCAACATCGAGTGATGCCGCTCCAGTTACGCCTTTAATCGAGACGTAATATAAAAATCCGCTCGAGACTGATGCAATCAGATCCAGGCGTTCATTCGAGGTCGTAGGAGCGGCCAGGAATATGGTATCAATGTTGTTGTCATGGAACAGGGTAACAACGTCTTTCGCTTCTTCAGGCGGGATATCCACCATTAAGACACCATCAACTCCGGCTTGTGTTGCTCGTTCAGCAAACACTTCATAACCCATAATTTCAATCGGATTGAGATAACCCATCAATATAACCGGTGTTTCCTGGTTACTGGTTCTGAATTCAGTCACCATGTCCAATACATTGCTTAAGCTCACATCATGCTTCAAGGCACGTTCACAAGCTGCCTGTATCACCGGGCCATCTGCCATGGGGTCAGAAAATGGTACACCCAGTTCAATGATATCGGCTCCAGCTTCAACCAGGCCATGCATTAACTCAACTGTCGCATCAGGCTGAGGATCACCAGCTGTAATATACGGGACTAATGCAGTGCCCTTCTTTTCAGCAAGATCAGAAAAGACTCCGCTAATTCTGCTCATAGTTCAATGCCTTCAATCTCGGCAATGGTGTTGATATCTTTATCTCCACGACCCGATAAATTAATCAGAATAGACTCTGACTTATCCATAGTTGACGCTAGTTCCATCGCATAGGCAACTGCGTGACTACTTTCCAGAGCAGGAATGATTCCCTCTTTACGCGTCAGGGCGTGAAAGGCATCCAGAGCTTGTGTATCGGTAACAGCAACATAGTTAGCCCGACCGATATCTTTTAACCACGCATGCTCAGGCCCTACCCCGGGATAATCCAGACCGGCAGAAACCGAGTGTGTTTCAATAATTTGTCCGTTCTTGTCTTCCATCAAGTAAGTACGATTGCCGTGTAATACTCCAGGCTTGCCAGCAGACAATGGCGCAGCATGACGACCGGTTTCTAACCCATCGCCCGCGGCTTCAACCCCGTAAATCTGTACATCCTCGTCATCAATAAACGGATGGAATAAACCAATGGCATTTGAGCCACCGCCAACACACGCTACCAGCGCGGTTGGTAACCCGCCAGTTTGTTGCAACATTTGCTTGCGCGCCTCTCTTCCAATTACAGCTTGAAAGTCTCTGACCATAACCGGATAAGGATGAGGACCTGCCACGGTACCGATAATGTAGTAGGTATCATCAACATTGGTCACCCAATCGCGCATCGCTTCATTGAGCGCATCTTTTAAAGTAGCAGAGCCCGAATCAACCGGCACAACTTCTGCACCGAGCAACTTCATGCGAAACACATTGGGAGCTTGACGCTGGATATCTTCACTACCCATAAAGACAATACATTCCAGCCCTAGTCTCGCCGCTACTGTGGCGCTGGCAACACCGTGCTGCCCTGCTCCTGTTTCAGCGATAATACGGGTCTTACCCATGCGCTTAGCTAGCAGGGCCTGACCAATGGTGTTATTTATTTTATGTGCGCCGGTGTGATTAAGATCTTCACGTTTGAGATATATCTTTGCACCACCCCACTCTTCAGTGAGTCGTTCAGCGAAGTAGAGCGGGCTTGGCCGCCCAACATAGTGCGCCAGGTCCCGGTCGAACTCATCTATGAAGTCAGGGTTAGTCTTGAAACTGTCATAGGCTTCCGCCAATTCTTCGAGCGGACCCATCAAGGTTTCAGCAACGAAACGCCCACCATATTTCCCAAAGTGTCCTGCATCATCTGGCAGATCAGTTTGCAGTACGTCATCACTGACCAGTATTGTTGTATCAGCCATCGGTTAGCCTTACCTGTTTCATTAATTGTTTCATTTTACCCTGATCTTTTCTACCAGGGGATGATTCCACACCACTACTAACATCAATTGCATACGGCTTAATCCGGGTTATACACTCTGCAACATTATCCGGGTTTATACCACCTGCCAAAATGATTTGCTGTCTTAATTCTGGCGGTATAGTTTCCCAGTCAAACGTCTCTCCGGTACCGCCCGCGGCACCTGCCACATGACTGTCCAATAAAAAACCACAACACTGAGAATAGCTGGACAAGATGCTCTGTAAATCTATTTGATCCTGCATGCCAATTGCTTTCAGGTATGGATGCTCGAATTGCTGAATAAATGCTGCTGATTCAGAACCATGAAATTGTAGCAAGTCAAAATCCAGCTTATTGGTTACTTGTTCAACTTGCTCTACTGACGCATCCTTGAATAAGGCCACTGTGGTTACAAACGCCGGGATTACGCTTAAAACTTCAGCGGCACTATCAAGCTCTATGTTACGTGGACTACCGGCATAAAACACCAGACCCAAAGCATCCACACCCAGCTGCACGGCAGCCGTTGCATCTTGTGCTTGTGTGATACCACAAATTTTGACGCGAGTTCTGTGCATAAACTAACCAAACGTAATTAAAGCAGGTGATGCAGGCAATTGGTAATCATCCGGGTATTCCACCGAGGTCAAGTATAGACCATGTGGCGGTGCTGTGACGCCTGCTTTGGCTCTATCTCGCGCCTTCAGTACCTCTGACACCCACCCAACCGATTGCTCACCACAGCCAACGCTAATTAACGCGCCGGCTATATTCCTGACCATATGGTGTAAGAAAGCATTGGCAACTATATCCAGATAAATAAATGCACCTGTTCGCTGTAACTCAAGCGAGTGTACCGTGCGTACAGGCGACTTGGCTTGACAATGTACTGTCCGGAAACTGGTAAAATCATGCTCACCAATCAGATGATTAGCCGCTAGCTGCATCTGCTCCAGATTCAACTCCCTTCGCTCCCAAGTCACTTGAGTCGCCAGTATGCCGGGACGCGTCATATTATTAAAAATCACATAGCGGTAGGCACGTCGCTGTGCACTAAAGCGGGCATGAAATTCTTGATCAACTTCTGTTACCCACAAACACACAACATCTTCAGGCAAATTACTATTCATACCGCGCAACCAGTTATTGGGAGAACGGCGGGCGAGTGAGTCAAAGTGGATTATCTGGTAGCTAGCGTGCACCCCACTGTCAGTGCGACCGGCACAAACAACATCAATACCATGATCAGCAATCTTGGCGAGTGCTGCAGTGACCTGTTCTTGCACGGATCGTGCGTGTGGTTGTATCTGCCATCCTTTATAGGCAGTTCCACGATATTCTATTGCTGCTACAAACCTCATATTTACTCTCGGACACAAAAAAGCCAGGCTTAGCCTGGCTTAATGTTTACTGGTTATCTCTCTTAACGCAACTGATTTAAAAGCCTTTCCGCTTCAACCTTTTGCTGCTCATCACCCGCATTGATGACTTCATTGAGTGCATCACGGGCGCCTTCATCATCACCCATATCAACATAGGCTTTGGCAAGATCTAATTTGGTAGCCATCTCGTCATCGCCACCTATTGAGTCGTCAAGATCATCCAGCGATAATTCAGGCAAGTCCATTAATTCATCTTTGTCATCGTCTGTGATTTTTATGGTCTGACTCAAATCAGGCACCGAATCAGACAAGGCTGCTGCTCCAGCAGCACCAGCCGCACCGACTGCAGCAACGACTCCACCTACGCCAGACATTTCCGGCATATCAAAATCGAGATTAAACTCATCATCATCCGCCTCACCCAGCTCAGGCACTTCTTCCTCTGGAAGGATCTCGGTAATATCTGCTGGTGGCGCTGAAGAACTAGATTCCATGCCTTTGATTGAAGACAGCTCATACTCAAATTCAGAGGTCTCTTCGCTGGTTTCATTCTCAACAGCTTCCATCGGAGAATCGATATCCAGTGCAAATTCATTGTCATCGCCACCATCAGCAGCGGCTCGCAGTTCATCAAGACTTGAATCTTCAAGAATAACGGTTTCTACCAGCTCGTCTTCGATCGAATCAACTTCACGACCGACTAACGCTTCATGTTGCTCGGGGCTCACACCAAATGGCTCGATAACCTGTGTTTCCTGGAAACTTTCTGTTGACGCATCAGCCGATGCGTCGAGATTTTCTGCATCAACCTGGTCATCGTTAATCTGGATATCAAGATTGTCCGGCTTCGCTGGCATCAGGTCTTCAGCAACAATAGAGCTATCACTTCCTTCAGCATACAGCGAGTTTGATGCATCTAGAGAGTAACCTAGTATGGCAACCTCTTTCCATAATGGAGAAGTATCACCAAATCGCTCTTTCACTAAAGCTGCTTCTGTCGCAAAAGTGTCTTTGTCCCCTTTCTCCAGATAAGCTTTGAACAAGCGCTGGTGGTAATCCTGATTTTCCGGCTCTTTCTCAATATGTTGCTTGGCCTGCTCAATAACTTGATCGTGCAATCCATAAGCCAGATAAATATCAAGCTCTGCTGTTACCTCATCATCGTTCATATCACCGGTAGGTTCCTTGAACGGAGTGGCATCAAGCTCGGCTGTAAAATCATCGTCCAGCGGTACGCCGGTCGTGAGGTCTGCATCCACTTTAGGTACAAATCCTGATGCGTCAGCAGATTTCAGATCTTCTTGCTGATCTATCGTAATTTCATTTTCTTCGGTGAGAGCGGTTTCCTGGGTTAATTCATCTTCACCACCGATATCTGGCAATGGCTCGCCATCGCTGACATCTTCCAGCACTTTCTCAGCATCAGCCAGCATGTCTTCGTTACTGATTTCTACATCTTCCAACCCACCCTCTGTCAGATCAGCGTATTTGTCATTCATATCAAGCATGCCGGTCGGTGGCTTGACGTCATCAGCGAACTCGGTGTCGGTCGGGGCAAGGCCTGCTTCGTAATCCTGCAGCTCCTGGGCCGCACGCTCAAATTCCTGATCTCTTTT
>CALISW010000012.1 GCA_938041655.1 uncultured Thiotrichales bacterium
CAGTACCCCAACCCACTATCGATGCACAATTATCCGCGTTGCTACATTCAGTCGCCGAGTCCAATACATTACTTGCGGCGAGGCTTCCTGTAAAAATATTGGATACTGGTTGTGTTGCTGGTGTACCCAACTTCAATAAAGCGAGATCCGAATCAAACGTTGCGAGATCATAATCAGGGTGCCGAATAATATCAGTTACTGTGAGACGATTTCCCGGTAATGCTGACTCAGGAATTGCATTCGCAGGATTATTATCATTATCTTGGATCAACAGAGACTGTCTTCCTTCCAATATCAATAGCTCACTCGGAACAAAATCAATCATGCAATGCGCTGCGGTCAATACCCACTCTGCGTCTATCAAGGTCCCAGCACAAAATTGGGATTGAAAGTGAGAAGCGTCGGCACCATTTTCTTCTCCTGGAGGTGCACTAGCATCATATGCCCCACCACCTAGAATAATATCAAAATTATCCTTAAACAGTATCGCGACCGTTGAGGGATACTTATTGACAGGCGCTATAGTACCGCCAATGATTTTGCCTTCAATGTCTGCTTGAACCGATGTGGTTATACCAAACGATAAAAACAACGCCAGAGCCTGCAGCAGCAGTAATTTGATTTTCATGCGGGGTTTCCTCTAAAAGTGAATGCTTTGTTTTAAGTTTATCTGTATCTATGACTATTATTATACGGATTCTATCCATTCTATATGTTAACTGATTCGCGAAATAATATAGGAATGACAACCTGTAACAACATTACAAGGTTAACTGTCGGTATTTTAGACGGCTTTATCGCGATATTAGTCAAATAGTCGTCAAAATATCGCTTTCTATCGTAGACTTACCTGCATGCCTAACAAACTTATTGATACCCATTGTCATCTGGATTTTAGTGATTTTGATCATGATAGAGGCGAAATCATTACCCGAAGTAAGGCTATTGGTATCGATGCCATCATTCTACCCGCCATTGCTCGCGATAATTGGGCTGCAGTTAAAACACTGGCCGCAAACCACCCTGAAATCCATCCTGCCTATGGCTTACACCCCTGCTTTCTAGATCGACATATGCTGGCAGACCTGCAGCAACTGGATCTATGGTTGGCAGAAAATCCGGCTATCGCCGTCGGTGAATGTGGCCTGGATTACCGCGATCAGGATGCTGACCGCGAGCTACAACAACAGTTATTTTCCGGACAATTAGCACTGGCAGAAAAATACGGCCTGCCGATAATAATTCATGCCGTAAAAGCACTATCCGATGTGATATCCCTGCTCAAAAAGTATCCAAAGGTAGGAGGCGTGCTTCATAGTTTTTCTGGCAGTATAGAGCAAGCTGAAATTCTCTATCAGCAAGGCTTTGTATTCGGTATAGGTGGACCAGTGAGCTGGGAAAATGCCAGGAAAATAAAACGCATGGTCGCTCAACTTCCATTGGATGCCATTGTATTGGAGAGCGATGCCCCCGATCAGCCACCAGAGAATTATAGAGGACAACGCAACCAGCCAGACTGGATTGTGGACGTAGTCGAAGAAATAGCCAGGTTGCATTCAATCTCGAGCTCAGAAGTGGCAGAATTAACCACAGCTAATGCAGAACGAGTATTCAACTTATGACTGACGAGAACATCACTGAGTACTATGAATCATCCGAACCCGATTTAAAAAATGAGTTCGGCACCATACGTGGGCAGGTTTCTTACGGCATCCTCGAAAACCTGCGTCGCAGCCGCCTGTGGGCTGTGATATTCGCTTGTCTGGTGGTAGTCACCAGTGTGCTGGCCTTGGGTAAGTTGTGGCTGGCGCACTTTGGAAATGAAATGCTCTCACTACCCGCCAGTAATTATAGTCAACAGATCGTCTCTACTGTGGTGTGCCTTGGTTGCCTGCTTTTTGGTGCTTACTTCTGGAGTATCGCCACCAGCTTCAAACGGGTTGCGATGTCTGCAGATGCTACTGAAGTAGAAAATCTGGTGCTTCGATTACGAAGATTCTGGATTTTTGCCTCGTTATTTTTATTGCTGGTTTTATCATTGTGGCTGGTACTACCCTTGATGATTATCAGATAAAAAAATACCAGCATAAAGCTGGTATTTTTTTATCTACTGTTGCTTCCCTTTAGAACTCAAAACGTAAACCACCTTTAATCGTGTTCTGTTCGATATTGGTTTGATCAATTTTTCGCTCGTACATCAGGAACCCGGATTTACCACCTTTGGTCACCATCGAGAATCCGATACCCACATTCATGTAATCACGATCTGGTGAGTCGGTAGAAATCTCGAAGAACTGATTGCTTGGATCATAAACAAAGGCTGCAGATATTTGTCGGGCATCATCAGCAAACTCATGCTCCCACTCAAGTGTCAGTTGCGGCACCATAACGGCATTTTCTGTACTAATGGCATGACTGACAGTTGCTCCGGCTACTGCAATAACAGAATCAATTGTTTGTGCGCCATACATCAGCATAGAGCCGGCTCCAGCTGCACTGACATCGCTGGCGGTTTCAGAGTAGCCATCAATATCAAGCTTCAAATAGCTGGCTCGCGCATACGCACCGTAGGTGGTACCACCTTTACTCTTGTTGAAGCCTCCGCTTAAATTCAGAGCAAATTCATTACCATCGGTATCACCTTGCGCGGTTTGGACTGTGGATAAATTACGATTGATCTGATAATTATTAAAGCCTAGCTTGGCCAAACCATCCACATAAAATCCATTCAGGTTGTAGTAGGTTCCGTAGACAGAGAGATTGATGTGCTTGAGATCAAGATCACCGCCATCGTTATTAAAATCAGCTTGCGTGGTTGAATAACCCAGGGCAGCACCGAATACCATCTCGTTTGAATAACGATAATCTATGCCTGCAGTTAACGAGGGGATTTCAAAATCAAAACCGGCTTCGTTAGCTGAGTCTGACTTGTCACCAAAGCTGACTTCGCCATTGAGGAACATACCCCAAGGCGACGCTAAATTCGCATCTCCAGCAGCGCCACCGCGGAGCTCTCCGTCGATGTAAGATTGCGCCAGTGAACCTGTTGGCAGAGTTTTGCCGTCATAACTGAAGTTCAGTCCGGCAACATTCAGTTGGGTATTACTGCTCTTGCGTAGTGCCATCAGACGCGCACCAATATTACCCGCCATGGCACTGGCGATACGTACACTGGCGGAACCTGCTGCTGAGGCTTGCGATGGAGTTAATCGTTCTATCGCAGCAGCAGCCAATTCATCATCGACTTCAAGCGCGATGTCATTACAGGTATTCAACAGATCCTCTTCATTGGCGTCGTCCAATCCTTCAGCAGCATCTCGACGAAATAAATCAGTACAAATATCATCCAGCACCTCTGCCAATGATTCTTCATTGTCACTCAACCCACGAATGTTGGCGATACCACCATTAATAAAGATGACGGTAGCGGCTCCACCGGCAACAGGCTGGACTGTGATTACTACACGTCGATCCGATAACAAACGTACGATAGCCGCCACTTCACCAGCAGCATCAGTAGTCAGGACGATACTGTCTTCACCGTTCTGAAATTCTGCAGCACCTTGTGGTCTGACGGTCCACAGATATTCAACATTGGCAGCCGGGTCACCATTAGGCTGCACTGCCTGAATCACCAATGGATCCAGTACGGTACCATTGCCACCAAACTGGTTACCTCCGGACATAACCGTAGTTTGACCCAACTCATCCGCCTCAAGGGCATCAATTGAGAAGGTCACGGCATCACCATTGGATACCAGTGTCGCTCGAATCGCGGCACCATCATTGGCTAACAAGTTCACGTCAATACTGGCTTGCCCATTATCTGCAGTAGTCGTAGTCGCATTAATACCGCCTTCAGCAAACTCGGCTTGCCCGGCAATTATTTCCCAGCTGACTTCTGCACCGGCTACTGCAACACCTTGTTCATCAACAACCTCAACGATCAACAACTCAAGGTCTGTTTCTGAGTCTCCAGACTGTCCATCACCGGAAACCAGACTAATGACATTAGTCTGGACTACTTGTTCTTCAGTCACATCAAAGAGCACTGGCTGATCTACATTTTCTACCTGGGCGCTAATAGTCACGCCTTCAGCGGTAGCTAATGTTAATGTCGCGGCGGCTTCGCCATTTTCATCAGTCAGCACTTCAATAGTATTTTCACCATTTTCAAATGTTCCGCCATCGGCTGGTGTTACCGTGAACACCACAGGTACACCTACTGCCGGGGTTCCATCTGCTTGTACGGCAATCACTGAGACGGGATCAAGCGTATCGCCTACTCCACCAGATTGACCCTGTCCGCTACCCGGCTCGCCACCAGCTGCGACATCAGCGCCACCACCTTCAACGTTAATACTGCCAGTAATTTCGGTGTTAACCACACCCACTTCAATAGTGAAAGAGTCATTGCTGTCAGGAGTAAAGGTAACCGTAGCTTCACCATTGGCATCGGTAGTGACAATCACGTTGTCACATCGACTATTGCCCCCGCCCTGACCTTGGCCATTGTTGCCATTGCCATCACATTCAAAGCCACCAGCGTTAGCCGGGGTGACTCTGAAGGCTACATCCGCATTAGCAACTGGATTGCCATCTGTATCAGTAACGCGAACAACAATAGGCTCTAATGCTTGCCCGGGCATGCCAGTTTGTCCTGAACCGCTGACAACATCTATTGCACTTGGATCGCCAACGCTAACGCCAGCTACATCAATCAACACAGGTTGCTCAACACCTTCAACTTCCGCGCTAATTTGTACACCATCATCTGTGGTCAGCGTCAGTGTGGCGGCGGCTTCACCGTTTTCGTCTGTAAGTACTTCAACCCTGGTCTCACCATTTTCGAAAACTCCACCATCAGCCGGATTCACCGTAAAGATTACAGGTACACCTACTGCTGGAGTTCCATCTGCCTGTAAAGCAATGACAGAGACAGGTTCAAGCGTATCACCATCACCACCAGTCTGACCTTGACCACTACCAGGCTCACCGGAAGCAGCAACATCAGTACCGCCACCGCCGTTACCCGCCACATCAATCAACACAGGTTGCTCTACACCTGCAACTCCCGCACTAATTTGCACGCCATCATCGCTGGTCAAAGTAACAGTCGCGGCGGCTTCGCCATTTTCATCAGTAAGCACTTCAATAGTATTTTCACCATTTTCAAATGTCCCGCCATCCGCAGGTGTTACGGTAAAGATTACAGGCACACCTACTGCTGGAGTTCCATCTGCTTGTACGGCAATCACTGAGATGGGGTCAAGCGTATCACCATTGCCACCTGATTGACCCTGACCGCTACCTGGCTCGCCGCCAGCTGCGACATCACCACCACCATTGCCACCGTCGCCCACTATATTAAGGCTTGAAGTGACGTCGGTATTCGGCACGCTGATATCAAGACTAAAGTCATCATCTGTCGCCGGGGTGAAGTTGACTGTCACTTGACCACTCATATCAGTTGTCAAAGTACAACTCGCTGCAGCTCGCCCATTACAATCAAAAGAACCAGCGTCTGCTGGATTCACACTGACTTGCACTTCACGGTCACTGACCGGATTGCCACCTTCATCATTAATTTGGAACACGATTGGTTCTAGGGCTTGACCGCTTGTTCCGGTCTGACCTGAACCACTCACAACCTCAATCTGGTTTGGAATACCTGCTGTTCCACCGACGCCTTCCACACTTACGCTGGTGGTGATCGCGGTTTCAACCACGCCCATTTCTATAGTGAAGGAATCATTGCTATCAGGGGTAAAGTTAACTGTGGCTTCACCATTAGCATCCGTGGTGAGTATGACAGTGCCACATTTGCCGCCGCCATCTCCCTGGCCCTGACCGTTATTGCCGTTACCTTCACACTCAAAACCGCCAGCGTTAGCGGGGGTTACTCTGAACTCAACTTCGGTTTCACTGACCGGATTTCCATCGGCATCAGTTACTCGTACGGTGATTGGCTGCAGTGACATTCCTGCTGATCCGTTTTGACCGGAACCACTCACAACCTCTATCGCGGCCGGTTCGCCAGCAGCACCATTACCTTTAATAGTAAGACTTGAAGTTACATCGGTGTCGTTAACCGCAAAATCCAGACTAAAGTCTTCATCAGTGGCTGGGGTAAAGTTAACCGTGACCTGACCACTGCCATCAGTAGTCAAGTTGCAGCTGGATGCTTTTTGTCCATTACAATCAAACGAACCTGCACCTTCCGGGTTCACACTAAGCTGGACTTCGCGGTCACTGACCGGATTACCGTCAGCATCGTTAACTTGTAGCACGATTGGCTCGAGTGCCTGGCCATTGCTGCCGGTTTGATCCGCACCGCTGATGATGTCTATGCCGGCAGGCTCGCCAACATTTCCGCCGCCGATGCCTTCTACGTTGACACTGGTGCTGATACCGGTTTCAACCACACCGATTTCGACCGAGAAAGATTCATTGCTGTCCGGGGTAAAGTTAACCGTGGCTTCGCCATTGGCGTCGGTCGTTATGATTACTGTGCCACACTTACCACCACCGTCACCCTGGCCCTGTCCGTTGTTGCCATTGCCTTCACATTCAAAACCGCCTGCATTAGCAGGT
>CALISW010000013.1 GCA_938041655.1 uncultured Thiotrichales bacterium
AAACAATTACAAGATCAACTGTTTCATAAAGATTTGCCCGCGCTGGAAAAAGCGATCAGTATGGATTTGGAGTGCGTGATGCTAAAAGGTCGTGCCAACTATTTGTGTTTGCATCGGCTACGTCAGGCTAAGCAATCCATGGCAAACAATGCGCACGAGAATTTCATTCAGATTAAAACTATCGATGCATGGTCTAGTGATACACCTACCGGTGATATTGCCGAGTTTAAAATCTTGCCAGAGGATCACCGTGTCTGGCCAAGTGTCACATCTACAGTCGACAATTGTATCGGCCAGGAATGTTCAGACTATTCCAAATGTTTTGTGGTTAAGGCGCGTCAAGCGGCTCAGGCAGCTGATGTGGTAGTGATTAATCATCACCTCTTTTGTGCGGATTTAACCTTGCGTGAAACCGGCTTTGCCGAGTTATTACCCCAAGCAGATACCATTATTATTGATGAGGCGCATCGTTTACCCGAAGTCGCATCCATCTTCTTCGGCAAGAGTTTTTCCAGTCGTCAGTTAAATGAGCTCGCTAAAGATGTAAAAGCCGAAATCATTGAGTCAGCACCGGACATGCTCGACTTAACTCAGCTCGCAACTTCATTGCCGGCTGCGGTAGCCAGGTTTCGTTATGCTTTGGGTCAACAAGGTTCACGCATGGCCTGGTTGCCGATGCTCAATCGTAAAGAGGTTAAGCAAACCATAGATGACCTTGATGAATTATTGGATAGTCTGGTGGGTGAATTGGATGCGATCAGTGAGCGCAGTCAAGGGCTTGCCGCAGCTTACAAACGTACCGTAATGACCCGCGATATTTTGCGAGGCTTCGGTCAACCCAATGACGAAGTTATACACTGGTATGAAACGTCCCGTATTGGTTTTATATTGCATGCCACACCAATAGCGATTAATCAGATCTTTGCCGAGCACCGTGAAGCGTTTACCTCGGCCTGGGTGTTTACTTCTGCAACACTTGCGGTGGATGGTGACTTTGGTCATTTTTGTAATCGCTTGGGTATATCGGATGCAATTACCAAGATCTGGGGAAGTCCGTTTAATTACGCGGACAATGCATTATTGTATTTACCCGAAGGAATGCCTGAGCCAGCAGCCCAGGATTTTACTGACAGAGTCTGTCAGGAAGCACTACCGCTGATAGAGGCAAATGTTGGCGGTACTTTTATGTTATTCACTAGTCATCGAGCCTTAAAACTGGCTGCAGAAAAAATGCGTCTGAAGGGCTATTCACCACAAGTGCAAGGTGAGGCACCACGACAAATATTGCTGGAAGACTTTAGAGAGTCAGGTAATGGTTTGTTGTTAGGTACTAGTAGTTTTTGGGAGGGGGTTGATGTTCGAGGGGCAGCATTGAGTTGTGTGATTATCGACAAGCTACCTTTTGCATCTCCAGGTGATCCGGTACTGGAAGCGCGTTTGCAGGTGATGCGAAAATCTGGTTTGAACCCTTTTATGGACTATCAATTGCCAGAAGCGGTGATTAGTCTAAAGCAGGGTGCGGGCCGCTTGATTCGAGATGTTTATGATTCCGGTCTCTTGGTGATTTGCGATCCGCGAATTAAAACTAAACCGTATGGCCGTAAGTTTTTGGCCAGCCTGCCACCTATGCCTATCACAGACAGTAGTGAAGAAGCTGGACATTTTTTATCAACACTTGAAGGCGAGCAGCCTTGAAAATTCTCGCCTTCGATACCTCAACCGAGGCTTGTGTTGTTGGTCTCTCGGTTGAGGGTGAGATACTAGAGTATTTTTCATTACCTGAGAAAAAGCAGACTCAAATTCTCTTACCAATCATTGAAGATTTACTCAATCAAGCTGGTTTAAAAATATCTGGGTTAGACGCCATTGCCTATGGTCAGGGGCCAGGTGCATTCACTGGCGTAAGACTGGCAGTATCGGTTGCGCAGGGTTTGGGCTTTAGTGCAGATGTGCCAGTAATTGGCATCTCGACTTTAGCCGCTGTGGCGCAACATGCTAACACAAAGCATCAGGCGCAAAACGTGTTGGTGGCAATGGATGCTAGAATGGGTGAAGTCTATTTTGGTGCCTATCAATTTACCGACTCAGGTCATCTCCAGCACCAGTCTGAAGAAGAGGTGATTAGTTTGGGGTATATCCCGATACCACAAGAAGGAGCGTGGGTTGCCGCTGGTACAGGTTGGGATGAATACCCGGATGATATGCCGCCTGATTTTTCTTCAAGGGTTTCCAGTTTTATTGAGACACTTTATCCTGATCCAGCATCACTGTTGAAATTGGCAAAAGCGACTCTTGTAAACAATCAGCCTATACCTGCTACGCAAGCAATCCCCGTTTATCTGCGAAATAACGTCGTTAGAAAGCCGGATTGAGTTGGTTTAATCTAATTTAAACCCAATGATCTGATAAAAATCGCCAGTTGTCTTAAGCGGAAATACTCTGTGATCTCTACCAACGACAAGTTGAATACCAGATAGCATACTCTCGTAAATTCAGAAGGGACCTGGGTTATGGGCTTTGTAGGACTATCATTCGCCACTTTGGCAATTCCTGCTGCAATCTTGGCAGTGTTTATATTATTTTATAGCTGGTTGAAGGCTTTGATTGCGCGTTCGTTCGGTGCCGAGCGTGGCAAAAAGCGTTGGGTAATTTTGAGCTTGTTAATCGGTATCATGGCACAAATCATAATCCTGGCTCTGGTTAAGTTTTTGTTTTATACCGATGTAGGCACAGACTCCTTGTCTGCAGATCGCCTCTATCAGGATGGAGGGATTGCTCTGGTAGCAACATTTGTTATTTTTTTACTCAGTGTTTTGATCTTCTCCCAATGTGTCAAATTAGGGTATTTCAAAAGCCTGGTAGCGACCATTGTCTGTTATATACCGATGTTTTTAATCGTTGGTGGGCTGGGAATATTGTCAGCTTTTGTTTTGGGCAAGCAGCAAGGCATTGATATGTCAGAAATGATGTCAATGGCGACCATGTCAGCTCAGGGTGTATCAGATGAAGATTTGCTTTTAGCCGCAGAAGAAGTCTGTGCGTGCGGTGATGATCAGGAAATGTTGATGAGCAAATTGATGGCGTACAGCTTTATCTCGGCATCGTATCAATCCACCAATACAGACTCAAAATCAGCACAACGTCTTGAAGAGCTATCAGCTAAAGTGTCGGCTTGTGCAGAAGGTGGCCCGGTAATGTTGGCAACTGCTGAGGTAGGGGTAGAGCAAGCAGAGCTTGATCTTGAAGCCAGTGAAGATACCGCTGTGGAAGAAGTTGAAATAACCGAGGACCAAACACCGCGATATCGCACCTTTAAACTTGCTGATGTAAAAAAATACATTGGTGCGAAAGTTCGTGTATATAGAAGTGCGGCAGATCCAATGGAAGGGAAGTTGGTCTCTTATACCAATGGTGATTTGAAAGTACAGCAAAGAAGATATGGTGGTAATGTTACCTTTCCAATTTCCAGCAAGGATATCGAGTCACTCGAAGTCTATTACTAGACGCGTCACATTATTTAGTAAACACTTAATAAGCTTTTGCGGCTTGCTCTGTGTATGAGATATGATTCAGCCTGATTATCTGTCTGGACGACATGTTGCTTACGCTACTCTGTTTCATTCTCTTCATACTAACCTTGCCAGGTACTGTTGAATTATTGTTTTTAACAGTTTCAGCTATCAGAGGTAGGCCCGAATCTGAAGGCACTCCTTCATCACTAGAGACGTTGGAGATCGCGGTAGTCATACCAGCACATAATGAAGAAGTTGGTATTTCTAAAACATTATTAAGTTTACAGAATTGTGACCCTGCATTACCCAACCAGAATATTTATGTGATTGCTGATAATTGTAGCGACGATACAGCTACTGTTTCAGAAGATATGGGTGTCAATGTTCTGGAACGACAAAACGAACAAGAGCGTGGCAAAGGTTATGCGCTTAACTATGCATTTGCGCATCTACAAGCATTGGAGAAGTATGATGCATTTTTAATTGTTGATGCAGACACTACAGTTGAAAATAACTTTATCTCAAGTTATCAGGATTTATTCGGGTCAGGTGCTGATGCGGGGCAGTCCAGTTACCGTGTTGATCAATATCAAACGAATACGCGAACCAGACTAATGAATATTGCGTTCCTTGGTATTAATCATTTGCGTCCGCTCGGTAGAGAAAAAGCAGGCTTGTCAGCTGGAATACTGGGTAATGGCTTTGGCTTGTCTGCCAATACCTTGCAGGAAATACCGTACGATAGTTATTCAATAGTTGAGGATCTTGAGTACCATTTGCGTTTGATTCGTGCGGGTAAGAAAGTTGAGTTTCTTGAGCAGACATCGGTGCGTTCAGAGATGCCTGCAAATGCAAAGGATGCTGAATCGCAGCGAGCGCGTTGGGAGGGTGGGCGCTTTAAAATGATTCGACAGATAGCCCCGAAGTTATGCATGGAAGTAATGCGTGGAAAGTTGCGTATGCTCGAGCCGCTACTTGAATTGCTCTTGCTGCCGTTGGCTTACCATTTTATATGGTTACTATTCTTGATGGTTCTGGCCTGGTTTACAGGTGTTGGCTTTTTGATATATTCATTGTTGGCAATGATTATATTTGTATTGCACATCGTTGTGGCGATGTATCTTGGTGGTTGTGACAAACATGATGTTTTCGCACTTTTCAAAGCTCCCGGTTATATTTTATGGAAGCTGCTTAAGCTAGGGAAAATATTCAAGATGTCGAAAGATGATGCTGGCTGGCAAAGAACCAAGCGGTAATTTAATTCTTTCTAGTAACCGCTTCTTCCAGCTTTTCCCCAAAATATGACATATTATTTTCGAGGTGATATTTCTCAATTACTTTCGTTCTGGCAGCCTTACCTGTTTCTACTCGCAGCGCATTATTTTCTATAAGTTTCTGTAGAGCCCGAGCCAGTTCTTCTGCATTTGACGGGGCGGTTAGAAATCCATCTACACCACTATCAATCAGTTCAGGAATGCCAGTAATGCGTGATGTCACGCAGGGTATCTCTTTGCTCATGGCTTCCATTAATACAATGGGTATGCCTTCTGCAAAACTTGGCAGGCAAAAGATATCGCACTTGTCATAAAAACCTTTCACCTCATCATGATTAACCGAGCCTGTGAAAGTGATGATTTCATTCAGTGATAGTGATTTGCAGAGTTCTTCCAATGAACTGCGATCGGGGCCGTCGCCTACAAAGGTTACAGTAAAATCAAGCCCGGCTTTGGCGAGAATAGCGGCAGCCTCGATCAGTATGTGTTGAGCTTTTGCTGGGCATAATCTTCCAACTGATAGAATGTTTGGAGACTGATTGGTACTCCCAGTGCTTGGCTTGAATGCATCAACATTTACTCCAAGCCTGGTTACACAAAACTTTCCCCATTGATCATATTCCGAAAGTTTCATGAGTTGGCTGCGCGCAAAGTCGCTGATGCAAAATATTTTATCAGCAGAGTTTATTTTTTCTCCCAGTAAATACTTGTCCGCATTATAAAACTCATCCGGACCATGTGCTGTTATTGAAAGATGGCAATCATTCAGTTTTTTTACAAACATACCGACGGTGGCTACTTCGGAGGCGAAATGCACATGTAGATTGTTGCTTGAATTCTTATGCATCCATTCTGCCACCATGATCGCTTCAATCAGATAGAGTTGATGGTAGAGTTGCATTTTAAGGTTAGGGCCTGCAGTTTTTATTGCGTAAAAAAACGTTTTGAACAGTTTCAGCGGGCTTCTGAAGACCAGAGCTGTTTTGGATTTAATGGCACCAATAAGGCCGTCGGCTTTTACATAATAGGTTAGTTTTTTTTCTTCGACTTCTTCTTGAGTGAGCTTTTCATCGTTTCTATTGGTTTTGTTAATTGATGCTGTAATTAGCTCTAATCCCATCGATTTTAAATGTAGCACTTCACGCAGGATGAAGGTATGTGAAATGGCAGGATATCTGCTGATTAAATATGAGATCTTGGTGTTATGCATTAGGTGTAAGCACTGATGGTTATGTGTCTAGCATGACTTAAAAAATCAAGGAATTCAAAGGTCGAGTCAGGCGTTTATCTTATTCTTCAAACTTCATCAGGATGTTTGGATTTGTTTCTGTTTATACAAAAAAGTGCCAGTCAAGTGTGATGTAGTTCACATGAAAAATTTCTGCAAACCGTCTATGCATAAAACCTGGCCATTTGTGTCCTGGGATTTACAATTTATTGTGAAGAAATTTTTATAAAGCGTTAACAAACCTGCGTCTCGTTCTTTTCAGGCTACCAACCACTCATTCTTAAAACGATAACGCTCATCTGAACAGGGGGCGTCTTCTAAAGACAGCTGTAGCATCATCTCGAGGCTGGAAAAATAATAAACACCTATTTGATATACACGGACGTATGCAAGGAACAACTATGATCTACCTCAAGCAACCATTAGCAATTGCATTGCTTCTTCTATCTGTGACCTCATTTTCAGCCATGGCGGCCGAAGATTATGGTGATGCGCCTGCAACGTTTGGAACGGCAAGTGCTACCGAGTCAGCGACTATCTTGTTAGGTAAGGCCGTAGATACGGAAGCGGCCGATCAGCCGACACCGCAAGCGGTTGGAGATAACGAGGATGATGGCGCGCCAAGGATTCAAGATACGCTCGCTGGGCAAACTTATTGGAAGCCGGCGGAATTTCCTATTTTGCCTGTGACGGCTACTAGCTATACGTTGCCTTACGAAGCGGTAAACGGGAGCGGTTCTGATGTGTTTTTGCGTGCCTGGATTGATTTTGATAAGGACGGGGTGTTTGCAGACGATGAAGCATCAGATGAGATCACTGTTCCCGATGGTACTGGCTTCCCTGTCAACTCGGCTAATGCGGTATTTACAAATATCACCTGGTCAAGTGTTCCAGCAGATTTGGCAGTTGGTACAACCCATATAAGAGTGCGTATATCATCGCTCAATCTTGGTGTGGCCGATGATATTGGTCTAATCGGAGATGGTGAAGTAGAGGATTGGGTTCTTGCTATTGCGTTGGTTCCAGACAATAGTCTCGATGTCACTACATTTACGGCGCCTGATGCCTGCCAAGTAGTTGTTTTTGAGGAAGAATTTGAGGATACAACCAAAATTGGAGACGGACACTGGGGTGCTAACTCAGAATCGACTGAAACAGGCACGATAGCTGGATGGGTTCCAAGTGGTGGTGGCGAGGATACATATGCAACGATCACCAGTAATTTTGGTGCAGCGGGTGATTCGATATATTTCGGCAATGGCAACGTGCGTCGGTTTAGTCCAGATGTTTCGCAATTGCCTGGCGCGTCGTTGGCGTTTGACGCATTAGGAAACCTTACGACAACAATTGTCGGGATCGAGCTTCGTGATGAGGTTGATGACAATTCTGATGGCGGAAGTACTGCCAGCCCTGGCTCTTATGGCGGCACTTCTGGAGGTTCATGGGGAGAGCAGCCAGTAGGTTTGTCGCGCACATTTGCGACAACCCCGGGTGTGCAGTACCAGTTAAACTGGAGTACCAAGGCCGAAGGATCTGGTAGTGAAGCCGGAATCGCGGGAATCGAGGTTCCCGGTGGTCAGGCAATTTTCGAAATCGACCAGATGGCAGACGGGTTGATCGACTACACAATGTTCTTTACCGCTACCAGTGCCAGTTCAACCATCACCTTCAAGAACTGGGGGCACATAGCGAACGATTTTTGTAATACGACTTCCAGTACCTTCTGTACTCAGGACGGTTTCAATTCTTCCGGGCCTTCGACCGAAATGATACTCGATAAGGTAAATTTATATGAAGCGAGTTGCGGTGATAATGCAGATCTTGCGATAACCAAAGACGACGGCATCACAACGGCAGATCCCGGTGATACACTGACTTACACTGTTAATATAGCCAACAATGGGCCTGATGACTCAGGAACCGGCATTACATTTACCGATACTCTACCGACAGGTATTACAGTTAACGGTGGAGCCGCACAGGATCCATATTTGCTCGGTGGCACCGATGCTGCAAACTGGGATTGTGAAGCCGATGCTGCCAGTCCACAGGTAATCTCATGTGTGTGGAATGGTGGTGGTACCGGGTTGGCAGGTAGCTCTACAAATAGTATTACGATTACAACTGATCCTGTTCCGGCCGGTGCTGCAGGAACGACCTTAACCAATTCGGTAGAAGTAAGTCCTGATCCAGCCGTTACAGATGGCGTGCCAGGAAATGATACAGATACTCATGATACCCCGATTAATATTCCTGCATTAGCGCCTACTTTAACTAAAACTATCGCTCCGAGCCCGATTGTGGCCGGTGGTACTAGCACCATGACACTGGTGATTATCAACCCGAATGCGATTGCGTTAACCGGTGTTAGTTTGACGGATAATTACCCAGCTGGAATAACAAATGTACAAGCTTTGAGTAGCGATTGTGGTGGGACTCTAACTTCTGCAACTGGTACTACCAGCGCAGTACTGTCTGGTGGCACCATTGCAGCGAGTGGTAGTTGTACCATGGAAGTCGAGATCACTTCCTCAACCGTGGGGAGTGTTACTAACACTACTGGAGTCGTAGGTTCAAACGAAGCGCCAGATGGTGCTCCTGCCAGTGATGACCTGGTAGTTACACCAGTTCCGGTTGCCCCGACCCTAACGAAAACAATCAGTCCGAGCCCGATAGCGGCCGGTGGTAATAGCACCATGACGTTGGTCATCACCAACCCGAATGGATTTGCCCTGACTAATGTTGGCTTGAGCGACTCTTATCCAGCAGCAATAACCAATGTATCACCGGCGAGTAACACCAGTGATTGTAACGGCACCTTGACGGCAGCCGCTGGCGGCGCTAGCGCCGTATTGGCAGGCGGTTCAATTCCAGCTAATGACAGTTGTACCATCACGGTTGATATTACTTCGTCCACGGTGGG
>CALISW010000014.1 GCA_938041655.1 uncultured Thiotrichales bacterium
TTGATCCTTGGTTCACGATGCCACATATGGCAGATGATGACTATGTTAGAAAATTTGCTGAATACGTAAAAGCTAATTTATCTTCTGAATTAAAACCCTATTTAGAATATTCAAACGAAGTCTGGAATGGTTCTTTTGAGCAATACAACTACGCTCTGGAACGAGGCAGAAAGTTAGGATTGGATAACTCTGAACATTGGTATGCAGCGAGTAAGTTCTATGCCAAGCGATCGGTTGAAATGTTTAAAATATGGGAAGATGTATTTGGTTCATCCGATAAATTCACGCGTGTATTGGCGTCACAGTTTGTCAGTGACTTCAGAACCAACATGATTCTGGAATTCGAAAGCGCCTATAAACATGCGGATGCTTTGGCAGTAGCACCATACTTTAGCAGCCGAAATGTTGCAGCTGATAAAATTAAGTCAGTAACTGATGTGTTTGAGTATATTGATGCACAAAAGCCTTCCTGGATTGAATCATTAAACAAGCAGGCAGAACTCGCCAAACGTTATTCACTTGATCTTATTGCCTATGAAGGTGGTCAGCATCAGGTACAGAGTGATGATGAACGCTTAACAGATTTGTTCATACAAGCTAACAGGGATCCTAGAATGGGCGAGCAATACAAATGGCATCTGGATCACTGGAAAAAGGCAGGTGGCAAACATTTTGTTATCTTTACATCACCAGCGCGTTATTCAAAATGGGGTAGCTGGGGTATTAAGGAATACATTACTCAACCACGCTCAGAAGCACCCAAGTACGATGCGGTGCTTGATTGGATGGAAGATAATCCGAAGTGGTGGTAAAGATTAGTTAAGAAGTCTGTGCCAGCGGTCACAGCGAGCTTGCCCAAAGCCTCGTTGTTCCAGAAACTCAATAAGCGCGCCCTGATCAGGGCGCGTTTTGGTATCAACCGTCATTTCATTTAACGCCTCTTCGCTGAAGATCGGGGTTAACTGACGTGAGAGTTCGAGTATTGATAAATGTTCTTTTACCAGACTGGCGGTTCTGGCTGCACCGCGAAACTTCATCTTTGGTATGTGATCCAGGTTTTCGATGATGCCGTCCAGCGTCTGGAACTTACACAAGAGATTAGCTGCCGTTTTGATACCGACACCAGGTATTCCCGGAATGTTGTCCACCTTGTCGCCAGTGATTGCCAACAAGTCGGCAATTTGATCCGGGCGCACACCAAATTTTTTCTCGACGCCTGCTGGGGACATGCGTGTTTGTCGCGCGTAGTCCCACCAGAGATCGTTTGGGCCGAGAAGCTGTGCAAGGTCTTTATCAGCGGTCAAGATAATAGCATTGGATTGTAGTTTATGTGCATGCTGAACCAGGGCGCCAACAATATCATCTGCTTCATAGGCTTCACTGGCATATTCGGGTATGCCTAAATGGCGGATAAATTCTCTACAAAACCCAAACTGTGCTTTAAGCTCTGGTGGTGCCGGGTCTCGATTTGCTTTGTATTCCGGGTAGATTTGATTACGCACTGAATTTCTGGATAGGCTTTGGTCAAAAGCGAAAGCGATATGCTCTGGTTTTTCTCCACTCAGCAATTGATAGACAAAGTCTGAAAAGCCCAGTAGTGCGTTGACCGGGTTACCTTCAGGATCCACCAGTTCTTCTGGCATAGTAAACCATGCACGAAATACATAGATGCTGGAATCAACCAGATAGTGTGTAGCATTTTCAGTCACACGATGTTTCCAGACAGGGTAGTTGTTTAATCATAACTGGATATGTCCAGTTCCAGAAATAAAAAAGGCGCCGTCGGCGCCTTTTTATAAAATGTTTCTAGTGAAGAGCTAGCTTAGCCTTTCTTATATCGCTGGCGGAACTTGTCTACCTGACCACCACTGCTCACTTTCTTTTGCTTACCAGTGTAGAAAGGGTGGCACTCAGAGCATACGTCCAGGCTCATCTCAGGCTTACCATAGGTAGAACGAGTGACGAAGACATTATCGCAGCTAGTGCAGGTTACACTAACCTCGGTGTATTCCGGGTGGATTTCAGGTTTCATCTGTATTCTCTCGTTCAATAAATCGCGCAGGGCGCGCATGTTAACTAAATACTGTCTCTGTTACAACAATATGCATCAATTCTTTTACTGGGTACCGCTTAAAATTATTAGTTCAATTAGGTCTTTCAATTAACTGATGTTGGTCACACTTTCGCCTAAGTGCCTGATGTCCAAATCGTTTTAGGATTTATTCACATTTTCTGTGGATAACTATGTGGACACACTGAAAAAAAGACCGTTCATTTCTAATGATTATGACATTCCTGTTAATTTGTAAAGAAAATGTACAGTTATATAAGTTACTGAAATATATATAAAATAGTTCGTTTCCAGATGTATAGAGCTGAAATCAGGGGCTAGTGTCACTTTATGGAGACACTATTTGTGGTGTGTGTGCATAAAATCATTTTCAGAGATCAAAATCAGGTTGTTTTGGCATGGTTTTCGCCGTACAAAAATATAAATAACCTTTTAATTCAGATAGTTATTTAATCTGGTAAAAACTACCGTTGATTTTTATGTTAATTTTCTATCAGGTATTGAGGAATTCAGGGGTCATTTCATCAATGAAGCGTCGACCAGTTTCGCTGGTTTGGATCTGTGATGGATCATCGTTTAATAAGCCTCGATCTCGTAACTTACCCAGTATCTCAGCAACCGACTCTAATCCCAGCCCAGTGCGTTGCTCGAATAATGAAGTGGTGACGCCATCATTCAAGCGTAAGCCGTTGAGGAAGAATTCAAACGCCAGATCTTGCTCTGGGACCACTTGTGGAGTCTCTAGATTGCCAGCTTCCATGAATTGCATGTATTGCTCTGGCTGTCTCGGCTTTGTTGTTCGTGTGATTTGCTGCAGAGCTGGTTGGGTCAATTTGCCATGAGCACCGGCACCGATCCCCAGATAATCTCCAAACTCCCAATAGTTATTATTATGTCGGCACTGTTTATCATTTAGAGCATAAGCCGAAACCTCATATTGATGATAACCAGCACTGGCGAGGAGCTCCTGGCCGGTATCAGACATTTGTGCGGATAATTCATGCTCGGGAAGTACGGGTGGATATTTATGAAAGAGAGTATTGGGCTCAAGGGTCAGTTGGTAATAAGAAATGTGTTCCGGTTGCAGAGCAATCAACTGTTCTAAATCCTGCTCTGCCTCAGCCTGAGTTTGTTTTGGCAAGGCGTACATCATATCCAGATTGATGTTGGTAAAACCTGCCGAGCGTGCAGTTTCATAGGCTGTCAGTGCTTGTTGCGCATCATGTACTCTTCCTAACTGCTGTAACTGTTGGTCATCAAGGCTTTGAACGCCTATCGACAATCTGTTGATGCCTGCTGCTGCAAAGCCGGCGAATTTTTCTGATTCGAAAGTGCCTGGGTTGGCTTCCAGTGTGATTTCCGCATTAGGGGAGAGTTTAATGAGGGAACGGATGCCAGATAAAAGTGTGGCAATAGATTCAGCGGAAAACAGGCTGGGAGTACCACCTCCTATAAATATGCTGGAGACAGTTCTGCCCCATACAAGCGGTACACTCAGCTCCAGATCTTTCAAGAGTGCGTCAACATAACGCTCTTCTGGTAAGCCCTCCTCTTTTTGAGCATGTGAGTTAAAGTCACAATACGGGCATTTTTTCAGGCACCAGGGTAAGTGTATATACAGGCTCAGCGGGATTGCTTCGCTGAAGTGTAATTGGCTCACTCCGTGCCAAGTGCCTTGTTTTGTTCGGCAATAATTTCATTGATGCCTTTAGCCGCCAGATCTAGCATGGTATCCAGTTCTTCGCGACGGAAAGCATGACCTTCAGCGGTACCTTGTACCTCAATGAATTGACCAGCCTCATTCATCACTACATTCATATCGGTTTCAGCATTTGAGTCTTCCGGGTAATCCAGATCCAGTACCGGCGTACCATTATAGATACCAACCGAA
>CALISW010000015.1 GCA_938041655.1 uncultured Thiotrichales bacterium
TTTTTATATATATCTTGGTCTGGTTCTTACAATCATAGTGATACCAATCTACGTATCAGTTCTTAATAGGCGACTGAATGAGTTACTCGTTCAAGCCAATGCAGCGAATGAAGAGAAAGACCGTTTTATTGCTACGATGTCGCATGAATTAAGAACACCATTAACCGGCGTAATCACTGCCAGTCGACTCATTGACCAAAATACACTAACGCCGCAAAACTCGAACTTGTTGGGTACTATCAAAAATTCATCCAATGAATTACTGACCTTGATCAACCAGGTATTGGCGTTTTCAAAAACTGAATCCACCAGCGATGAAGATAACACTACTCGCTTTTTTCCCTACACCTTAATTAAAGAATGTCTTTCCATTCTTCAACCGGAAGCAGATAAAAAAGACATTGATTTACACGTCTCGTTACAGGATAACTTTCACTTATCTGTAATTAGCAATGAACAGAAATTACGGCAGGTTTTGATTAATATCATTGGGAATGCAGTGAAGTTTACACAAGAGGGTCATGTGTGCGTAGAACTGGGGATTCTCACCGACACAGAAAATGACCCACAGCTGCAGATCGTTGTTAGTGATACCGGTAGCGGGATGTCAGAAGCGGATCAACAAACTGTGTTTGAACCCTTCACACAAGCCGACCAGGGTATTACCAGAAAACATGAAGGCAGTGGACTGGGCACCACCATCAGCAAACGATTTATCGAAGAACTCTCAGGCACCATAAACCTGAGCAGTGAACAAGGTGTTGGTACCAACGTCGTCATATCCATACCCGTTGAGTTATCAGACCTGAATTTGGCAATGAACCTAAGCGACCAGACTCTCTCACTCGTGGATTTTGAGAATACTCCTGTCGCTTTATTACGAGCAATGGAACAGGTACCAACCAAACTACTTGAGAATGACACCTATAACGCCGACTTTTTAATCCGACCAAACACGTATATCAACGACCAAAGCATTGATGTTATTGATCAATCAAGCAGCAGCCACTCTTCCGTAGTTGTACACAATCCGGATGCTGATCGCATTACACATGCCATCAAATTATTGGCTCATACCAACAACAATCAATCTTCAGATACAACCATACCGGAAATAGCCGGTATGGTACTGGGTAAAAAAATCCTGATTGTGGATGACAACCTGACCAACAGAACCATTATTGAAATGGTACTCAAAGATATTGGTGCAGAAACGAGGACCGCCAATGATGGGCCTGAAGCGATACAGCTCATGCAAGCAAACACTTACGACTTGTTCATTTTTGACCGACATATGCCTGAGATGAGCGGTCATGAATTATTACATCAAACAAGAAATATTTATAACACAGAGAATCTCAAAGCAATTCTACTCACGGCTGACATTTCAAAAGAGGCGACTGATGAAGCGGTATCAAGTGGCTTTGTTGCCTGTATCCATAAACCCTTTGAACCGACATTACTGATTGATGAAGTGCAGAAATTGTTTACTGAAGAGTAGGTAGTTGTAATTAGAGAACTGTGGCCTCTTTCAACCAGCCCTATCAAGCTCATCGATCAGGGTCATCTCCAAAAACTACTTTTCGGTTGTTACCTCGAATCATCATGTGAACAGGAACATCGGGTAAAAAAACGTGGTTTTCTCGGCTTCAGAAATATTTCAACAACTCAGGTCAAGAGAATGATACTGTGATTTCAATTTAAAGGGTACTGACCCATTTCTTTCTGACCCCATTTATGTGTTTAATTATTTTGAATCGCCACCCTCCAACCTAAAATATAACATGCCCAGGTACATAACTAGACACGTCAAAACCCACAATAGAAAACCAGTCAATAGATATGTGAAATCAGGTCTAAACCCATCATTTTTTAACAACCTACTGAAAACGCCGAAACTAGCGCAAAGAGTAGTAATTATTATCGATATCACCAATATGTCTTTGTGAAAGAATTTACTCATATCAACACAAGTCTTACTTTTAATTTCCATCTAATTGATCATAATGCTCATCAACTGCTTGATCAAACTCCTGCTTCTTATTATTCAAAAACTCTGCTGCTCCATTAACAGCTTCACCCAGCGACCCACTAACTAAGGCATCAACACTTTCATTAATGGCCGCAGAAACCACCGTCCCTGCTGCGTTACCCGCTGCTTCATTTTGAGCAAAACTCTTACCTAAGTTACCTCCGGCCGTACCACCGATAAATGTTGTTCCTGCTTCGAATCCGGCTTGTAACGCCCCATCTTTAACTTTGCCTCTCAATGATTCACTATTTGAGCTCGCCACACCATCACCAAATCCTAATACTCCTGCAGTAGCTCCAGCCGCAGCTGGGCTTAAAGTTGCACCTGATACCCCACCAACTACAGCACCCTTGCCCATACCTTTTAGTATACTGCCACCAGCAGCGTGAGCGCTAAGACCACCACTTGCAGCTCCCATAGTTGCACCAACAGCAGCTCTCGCCATTATTACCTTAACTGCAATAACAATCAGAACTGGATGTTCCCCATCCGGATCCACCAACCCTACTGGATTATTATACGTATAAGAATACCGATTAAACATTCCGGTATGCCCGGTATCCTGAAACGTCTTTGGGTCCACACTCAAAAACCGTCCGATGGTCGGGTCGTAGTAACGCGCCTGCATATAATTCAGGCCGCTGGCTTTGTCTTTGATGTGGCCGGTGTAACCAGCGAGGTTATCATTGGCACTGTCATCAACCAGAGATTCACCAAACGGTGTGTAACGCTCGCGCCAGGCAACGTTACCACTGCTGTTGGTGCCGCTTTGTGCGCTGCCTAAATGATCGGGGTGCAAATAGGTGAAGGCACCGCCGTCGCTGATTCGAGCCAGGGTACCCATTGGGCCTTTGACGTAATCAACTGTTTTGTCATGCGCGCTATTGCTACCGTCAACAATATCAACGTGCACCAGTGCACCACTTTGATCATATACGTTGTAGATCGTGGCACCATTGACGACGGACTTAACCCGCTTGAGATTGCCATCGTACTTGTAAGTACTCGAGATCGAGCCAATGCCATTAGCCGTTCCGTTCATAGCTGTTGGCTGATCACTGCGGTCATAGGTAAAGGTTAAATTACCCGTGGCGGTGATATTGCCTCGAGTGTCATACAGGAATGAACGATTACCGACACTACCCGTATCAACGCTGTTGGTCATGCGATTAACGCTGTTATACACCAGATTAACCGTGCGTGAACCCAAGGTCTTTTTACGCAGGTTTCCAACCCCGTCATAGATATAACTGCTATTACCCCAGGGACCATAGGCGGCGGTTAATTGACCCAGACCATCATAGCTGTAGGTGCGGTTATTACCCGATACCGCACCATCAAGAATCGACGATATATTGCCACGTGAATCGTAACTAAAGGTCTGATCCAGTGCTTTCTGGCTACCCTTGACCGACCTCATTTGATAGGGCAATAAGCGATTATTTAACGTTTGCGTGAACTGTTGTCCATTGCCGTACGTCATACCCGAAACCGCACCGGAAGTATGATAATTGATGTTATAGGCGACGTTGCCAGACCCTTTTTTAATGGTTCGCATACGACCCAGACCATCTGTGGTGTAGTCGATATGCCTGCCGCTAGGCAAGGTTGTGCGCGTCATGTGACCGGCATTATTGTATTGATAGGCCAGATCAAAATTTCGGCCATCAATATCCAACCGTTCATAGGTCAAGGCATTCAGGCTGTTGTAGCCATAACTCCAGTTCGCACCGCCACGGTTGATGGTCTTGAGGTTGCCGTTGTTATCGTAGGAACGAGTTATATTGGGAGAATCACTGAAGGCGGTAGTTTTCAATCTTCCTAACGCATCGTAATTCATGGTGACACGGCTGGAATTATTCGGCACCGTACAACCCGAATTAGATTGCCCTTTACTGTAAGCCGTCATCTGACCAGCAGCATCATAAGCGTATTTGGTGGCACCGTGCTCCGGTGCATAATGACGGCAAAGCTGTCGGCGACTGTTATAGTAAAAGTATTGATGCAGACTAGTGTTGTACCCGTTATTTCTGCCGTTCTGTGTCAGGCGATACAATTCACCCCAGACATTTTTGGCAATAAACGTTTTACGTCGCCAGCTACTGCCCTGATACTCGTAGATGGCGCGGTAATCTTTGCTTCCCGGGCCATCATAACCATAGGAGTAATAGTCCGTTATATTGTTAGCTGGGTCGTAAATGCGATGCCTGTGCCACCCCGGATAACGATGTTTCGTCTCTGCATACGGCGATACATTCTCTTTCTCGCTGGTGATTCGACCTAAACCATCATAGGTAAAATCTTTGCCTTTGGTTTCATTCGCGCTGCTTGAAGGCTGTGACTTGAATGTCATCTGACCGGATGAATTGTAATCAGTATTGACATAGGAAGACCAACCGGTATCCAGTGCTCTGGTGCGCTCAAGTACTGGCCTGAACATAGCATCGTAGTTGATGACTTCAGATGACTGTCCGGTGGTGATAGTTTGTACGACGCCCCCACCATTAAAGTTATAACTAATGTTTGAATCATCCCAGCTGCCTGGTGGCGAAATTCGCGTTAATCGCCCCATCGAATCGTACTGGTAACCCGTTGAATTTCCGTTAGCATCTGTAATCTGGGTTACCCAACCATCGTTGTTAACTGCTCGTGATTCACTGACGCCATCGGGACGGGTTTTAGTTCTAGCTAACCCTCGATGATAATTTGATACATATGTGGTTCGGTTGTTTGCATCTTTGAACCAACTCACTGTCCCATCAGAATTGTAGCCATAGCGTGCGACCGGGGTGCCATACCCATACTCCTTAACCTGAGTCGCTCGACCTTTGCTGTCATAGGTGAGTTCTTGTTCGAGCCGATTATTGGTTGTTTGTGTTTTAGGTAAACCCAATATCCATGGCGTTTTTTTGTGTTCGTACGTTAGTACTGTCGTACGTGGTGATGTATTTACATTCGAATGGCTCGATGTAGATAGCGGCTTACCATAAGAATAGCTGCTGGAATTATGATTAGTATTATAGACACTTTCTGTTGTGAACGTATCGCCATCCTGCTTAACCACTGATCTCGTTGCATAACTTTTGCTTTTCATAGTTGCCGTATCAATCAGTGCAAGCGGCCTATAAATTGAGCCAAAAATATCGTCCTTAATTACATAAGTATTTTTAGTTTCGCGCATCACGGAACCATTAGCGGCATACTGGATCACTTTTTCAAGCTGTCCATTGCGCGCACTCCAGTGCCGGTTATGGAAATATTCTGTTTTTAGACCGGCAGGATCTGTCACTGTGGTTTTCCGTAAATCTTCAGGATTACTCCCATCACTTGAAGAAAAGTTGCCGTCATCAAAGGGCGGATATGCGAAAGACCAAGTTGAAGTCGCTATGCTTGAACCCGAAATAACCTTACTGGTTAAAGCCATACTTTCAGACCATGGCATAACCACATAGATGTACTCTTCGTTACAGCCGAACAGACCCTCTATTTCCTGATTCGTCTTGAGAATGTACGGCACACCGGTGCGACCAAAACGCGTTTCCGCAAACGTAAACTGCCCTTGAGCACCGTGAGGATGCGTCATGGAAATAGTATGGCTACCGCGAGTACAATGACCGGGCATAGTGCCGTTACGCCAATTGGCAAAGTTAAAACTCCAATACTTTCCGTCTGGTCGCGTAACTCTTGTTAGAGTGTGGGAGTTATCAATATCTATGCCCGATGCAGCACCATAAGTGTAGGTCCAGCTTCTTCCATTGGCGGTTACCGAACTGACATATCCCAAATAGTTATAATAGATAGAGATAGTGCGTCCATCATTACTGGTTATGTGGGTTGGCCTTTTAGCTGAGTTGTAAGTGTATCTAACCCAGTTGCCATTCTTGTCTGTAATTTCACTAACAAATAACACAGCCTTGCGTCTTTGTAATCTTAGAGATCCTTTTTTCGCTTCTTGTGCATTCAAATAGGACAGAACATCAAATTTATACGTCGTGCCATTTGGAGTGGTAACAAGATAGCCTTGGCCACCACCATTGGAATAACCAATGTTTGAGATACACTTGAACAGTAGATGAGATGTAGTGGCCTTATTTGGAGAATGTGAACCGAAAACAGTAGTATCGGGATTGTCCAAAATCTTTTGTGTACCCATTCCCGGAATATGGATATCCATACCACTCCAATACTCCTCAAGCAGCCATCCTCCTGAAGGATTGGTTTCTGGTGGCGTGTCAGATGTGCACCTGTTAGGCCAACTATATAGCGATCCACCATGTCCGGATGCGTATTTTGGTGTGAGCATAGAAATATTAGGAATATCGAGTTGCCAATCACCAAAAAATCCTGCACTTTCGGTTTGCAGGTTCTGCCCTGCTGCACGTCGACGAATGGCGACTTCTAATCCGGAGTTTCCTGGAATAGACACATCCGTCTGAGAAAATACCAATGACCCAGTGGCATGATCAATTTGATCGCCCATAAGGTTAAAGTCATATGTTGAGAGGCGTTCTGACACGTTTTCCCAAGCAAGAGAATTTATATCAGCTATGCCGGTACTCGCACCCGGTCCACCTCCACCTTCAAACTCTCCAAAACGCATTATGAAATCATTTTGTGCCCAGACCGTACTCACACTAAAAGCGACAATTACAGCAAGTAAGTATCTTGTTACTTTAGATATAATTTTTTGATATGAAAAATTTGATGACAACATAGACAGCCCCTTTTCTTTATCGTCCCAGACCATTTAACAACACGCCTGTAGAACGCTTATTTATTACATTGTGATAATCAAATTGTAATATTTTGATAATTTTATTACAAATTTTGATTATGTTATACTATATAAATGATGATTATCAATGACATAGAGTTCAAAAAACTGGCTCAGTTGGGCTTTGTAACTGGCATTAGAGCCACTGAACTGCTCAAAAAGAACAAACCGGTCTGGCGCCTGGAAATCAACCTGAAAGACACTGATGAAGTTGCCTACCTTTACACACAGCGCCATCTCGAACGAACTTTTAGCAAGTCTGAAACGCTGTTGGCCTACGTGCGTAGGTGCTTTGGTGGTGAAGCTGAAATTACCTTTTGTTTGAGTAAGGACATCTCAATCGCTGTGACGGATCAAGAAGAAACCAAGAGAGATTCCGTGAGTAGTTGAAAATTATAAATTAGTACGCACTACTTATTTATTCATCATCAAAAAGCTTCTCAATATCCTGCCGTCCATGGAGAACACGGCTGATCACAATTGTCTCTTCTACTATGGCGTAAAAAATAAGATAGGAACGAAACTGACCGATCGGAAACATTTGATATTCAATACCAGGTAGAAATTCCACAGCTGTCCCAATATCCGGCATTTGTTCAATTAAATCACAGATACGATCGACTTCATCTATGAAGCTATCTGACATTGCTTCACCTGCTTCTTTAGTAAGGTAATCGCGTATATGTCGGAGATCAGCTTCTGCTAATTGACTGAATAACAGTTTTGCCATGCATCAATTAAACAGACTTAATTTGATGGCGCAAACTGTTGAGAAAATCTTTGGGTGGTGTCTTTGAAATGCCTGATGCCATACCTTGGTCGAGAAGTAATTTGAGTTCTGCTCGCTTGTTTTCACGCGATATTTCACGCTGTAAAAGATCCTGCACCAAATGACTTGTGGTCTTATAACCGGCCTCTTTGGCAAACACTTTGGCATTGTTCTTTAACTCTTCTGGCAAAGAGATATTCATTACGGTCTGTTTCATGCTCACATCTATCATTCTCTACAATAAGAAATGTCACATTAACACCAATGTAATAATTGCGCAAAATATGTGTAAAATAATGAGAATAAACTAGCAACACATCACCTTTCTATTTCGACTATTTGTCAGTATATTGGCGTTTAGTCTTGACTATTTGTCAGTTTAGTGAAAAATAGTCGGATGGATCGATACCTTCAACAAGCGATTAAATCCGACCTGGTTGACAAGATAGTTTTGTTAATGGGACCGCGGCAGTGTGGTAAAACCACCTTGTCAAAAATGCTGCTGGATGATTACCAATACCTTAACCATGATCTTGCTGAACACCGCTTACTACTCAAAGAGAAAAGCTGGGACAGGCAAAAGCCTCTGATTATTTTTGATGAACTGCACAAGATGGACCAATGGAAAAGTTGGATAAAAGGGATTTATGATGTTGAGTCACTTCCGCCAGCGCTACTGGTGACGGGTAGCGCCAAGTTATCGGTCTTCAGAAAAACCGGTGACTCTTTGGCTGGAAGACATTTTCAGTACCGCTTGCATCCACTGGATTTAAAAGAAGCACTACTTTATACCGACCTGGATAAAGCTGAAGCGTTTAGACGATTGTTAGCATTTGGCGGTTTTCCAGAGCCCTTTCTAAAAGCCAGTAAAAGATTTTATGCGCGTTGGAAGCGATCGCATGTTGATTTGATTATTAAAGAAGATTTGTTAAGCCTAACTAATGTTAGGGACATACAATCTATTGAAACCATGCTGGAATTATTACGCTCTCGTGTTGGT
>CALISW010000016.1 GCA_938041655.1 uncultured Thiotrichales bacterium
CCAGCCTGGGCAAGAGCAGCAGTGCGATCAAAAGATCACGAACATTACCGAAGCTTCTTACTAGGTTTTCGGGTAGCCGCCGATCTCAATAAAGCAAGTGATTAAGGGAAACTATTTTTTGCTTTTTTTGACCAGAAAAGCAGGTCGATACTGCATCAGGTTTTTTCTGACACGCACAATCTGAGCCTCTGTGAATTCAGTTAACCATTCATCATCACAGTAATTCATGAAATTATGAACCGGAGCGAACTCACCTTCAACACAAGCCCCGTTCGGCTCGCATTCATCTGGCTTGCCATAATTAGGGGTGCTGTGTGATGGCGTATCGTCAACATGATCTCCCAATAACAGGCAGCCATCTTGAAAGGTGTGATACAAACCTAGCCAGTGTCCAACCTCATGCACTGCTGTAATACCTAAATCGAACGGCTTGGCTTTGCCACCGGGCAAACTTTCATCCATAACTACGACACCATCCATATCTCGGTTGCCATCCAGCTCCCAAGGAAAAGTCGCCCAACCGAGTAAGCCACCATTGAGGCCCGCGGTATAAAAATTCAAATGACGCTCTGGACTAGAATGTAATTTAGTTTTGGCATCACGCTCGGCAATACTGCCATGATCCATGGTATACCATTCGGCATTATTAACCACCCTCACCTCATTTTCATCATAGCCAAAGCTGATACCATATTCTGAAAACGCATTATTCAATACAGCTACCTGCTTTATCCTGCGAGCCTTGCTAATACGCCCTTCTTTGGCATCAGTAATATGTATGAATTGCACATCAATAGTAAACTTGGTCGACTTGGTAACACGTTTTCGTAAACGACGGATACGCTCATCATTACGATTAATTTGATACTCGGATGGGTTTACTGTCGCACAGGTGCGCTGCTTTATGCGTTTATAGTTTTTTCTAGCCATGATAACTCCATACCCTGCCGGGCTTATCCAAAGCGGTGATCTGCCACAAAGGGGTTGGTTTTTCTCTCTTGTCCGAAGGTCGACATCGGCCCATGACCGGGGACAAACTCAATGTCATCTCCTAGCGGGAAGAGTTTTTCTCGTATTGAATGTGTCAGCTGATCCAGACTGCCTTTGGGGAAATCCGTACGGCCAATTGAACCAGCGAAAATTACATCACCGACCTGCGCCCACCTAGCTTCTTTGTTATAAAAAACCACATGTCCCGGGGTATGCCCCGGGCAATGAATGACATCAAATGTCAATTCACCCACACTCACCTGCTGCTCGTCATCCAACCATTGTGTCGGTGTGAAGAACTCTACCGGTGGCAAACCTAACATCGAGGATTGTTGCTCTGCCTGCTCTATCCAAAACAGATCTTCTGGATGCGGGCCAATTACAGGCACATCGAGCGCACGACTCAACGGTGCGGTAGCACCCACATGGTCGATATGACCATGTGTGAGTAATATTTTTTTAATATGATAGTTATTGGTTTTGATGATTTCCAATAACTGCTCAAGATCACCACCCGGGTCAATCACAGCAGCTTCATGTGTTTTATCACATCTTACAAAAGTACAGTTTTGCTGAAATGCAGTCACCGGAAAAATTTTGAAATGCATAGATTGGTATTCTGATTTTCAGTGCTTATTATCGCTATTTAAGCGAGTACTATCCAGAATAATTGCAACGAGTGAACAAGGTTTATGGCGCATTCAAAGCAGATGCTGCAGGCACCGCTTCAATTTCAGTTTTAAAGGTTGAGTTCCATCGATTAAGAAAACCAAACAGACTGACAACGGCGACCAATTCTATTATTTGTTCTTCATTAAAGTGTTCTCTTAATAATTCAAACATTTCATCCGTGACTTCATTCGGTGATATCGACGCTGCTCTAGCCACATCCAATGCTACTCTTTCTGCAGCTGAAAATAACTCACTGTCTGGATAAGACCAAATAGATTCAAGCTTTTCGGCAGCGATGCCAGTCTCCAATGCTCCGTGCGTATTATGAGCCTGACAATATTGGCAGCCTGCTGCACTACTACTCATCAAGGCGATCATCTTCTTGAGCTCTATACTCAACGCGCCTGGCTTATAGATTGCATTAACCAGTTGACCCAATGCCCCAACGAGCAATGGATCTCTAGCCATGATTAACATATCGTTTGGTGTAAAACCCATGTCCGTTGTCACTTGTGCAACAATTTTCTGCATCTCGGGGCTTAGACTTTCAATTTCCAATGGGGATAGTCGTGACATTATTTTGTGCTCGTTAATGGCGCTTTACGTATCCAGGCATCGTCGTTCAAATTCGACAGCATAAACCGGCAAAGCTGTTCGAGATTAACAAACGGGCTACGTAACTCGGACTCGCTTGCCTGAAAATCACCTCGCACACCTGCCTTGATACCTGGTGGACGAAGAATAGTCCAATCCAGACCAGACTCGGCAAGCATCAATGCTTCTTCATCTTTGTCTCTGGATATCTGCCCCCCAATCACCAACATCATGATGCGGGTGATTTTTGCCATCAATGGTAATTTGCTACCAGGTAATGGAACGCTGGCGCCAGCGATGGTAATAATTCGAGTTATACCGGCTGTTTCCAACTCAGTTATCAGGCTCTTCATAGCTTGCGGATACTTACCAATGTATTTACTTCTACCAAAACCAAGAGGTGGCCCTATACAACTCAATACAGCATCCGCACCTTGTAATGCATCACGCACAGTATTTGCATCAAAATAATCACCTTCAATACAACTCACTCTGTCTTTCATTTCTCCCAACTTCGCGGGTGAACGCGCAAGTACTGTAACTTCATGACCCTCTTGCAAGGCTTGCTGTAAAAGCATTTTTCCTACAAAACCAGTACCGCCAAACACTGTGATCCGCATGTCGGTCTGACCTAGAGTAAGAACAATGAGAGCTGGGGGAAAAGTGTCACTATTACCAAGCCAATGATCAACAAGCCGATAAAAGGAATCACTGCTTTAATGATGTCGATAAAACTTTCTCTAAATACAGACATAGCGACAATAATATTGAGTCCCATTGGCGGAGTAAGATAGCCAATCTCGAGGTTCACTATCATCATGATTCCAAAATGCACCTGATCGATGCCATAGCCTGCCGCGATAGGTTTTAATAATGGTGCCAGCACCAGAATTGCCGAGCCAATATCCATGATGCTACCAACTGCCAGCAAGGCAAAGTTGACCGCAACTAAAAAACCGGTTTTAGTTTGAAAGCTGTCTGTCATCCATTCAACCAGAATCGGCGGCACATGATTGAGATTGAGCAGCTGATTCAAGCTCAACGCAATCATTAGCACCGGAAAAAGCGAGCCGATCAATGCGGCTGTTTTTTCTACAGACTGCAACACTCCGTCAAAATCCATTTCGCGGTAGACACCCATTTGTACAACCAAGGTGTATACAACCGCTACGGCGGCGGCTTCAGTGGCTGTGAAGAAGCCACTATATATTCCACCCAGAACGATGAGTGGCATGAACACGGCGAGCACACTGCTTTTGCCAGTACTCAATACCTCACTGAAAGAAAACTTGCCGCGTTTTGACTGACGCCCCATCAAAATGACGTAGATTGAAAGAATGCTGGCAATCACCAATGCTGGACCAATGCCCGCTTTAAATAAATCAGTGATCGAAGTATTGGTCATTACACCGTAAAGAATTAACGGAATACTCGGAGGAACAATAATTCCCAGGGTGCCAGCTGCGCATAACACACCCATGGATAAATATTTTGAATATCCAGCCTTTAACAACGCTGGATATAACACCGTACCTATCGCCAGTAAGGTCACAGTTGATGAGCCTGAGATCGCGGCAAACATAGCGCAGGAAAGAACTGCAGCCAACGCCAGACCACCAGGTATTGCTATAGTTGTTGCTTTCAGCAGTGCAATAATTCTGTCTGCCATACTGCCCTGACTCATTAACGTACCGGCAAGTAGATACAGGGGAATAGACAGAAGCACTTCTTTATTAACGGCATACCAACCATCAAGAACAATGTACTCAACCAGGCCATCGCCCCAAAACCAGTATGAGTAAGCGGTTGCAAGAGCAAGAATGACCAGCAGATTTTGCCGCAATAGCAGCAATACCAGTATTAGAATAACAAGACCGAGTAGCAGCATCAGCTTGCGGCCACTTTGTTTCTAACCGGCACATATTCCGGCTTAAAGAAATAGTAGGCATGCCTGATACTGGCCAGCAAAAATGCTATGGGTATCAGAGATTGCAACGGCCAGACAGGCCAGCCAAGAACATCATCCGTCTCAGCAAGTTGCCAGGTTTTATAAACAACAACACAGGCAAGAATCATTACTGCCAGACAGAAAATCGACATAATCAATTGTTGCAAACGTACAATGATCGAATCCCAGCTGGCCGGAAAGACGTGATCAAGAATACGGGGACGCAGATGCTCGTCTTTACTGGTAGCAATTCCAATACCGGCAAACACTAACAACACATTCGCATTCAGCGCAATGCGTTGTGCCCAGTGAATACCACTTCCGAAGATTTCTCTTAGTAGAACATCAGAAAAAATACAGAGCGTCAGAATAGCGAATGCAAAAGTGCACAAGAGTCGTTCGATACGACTCAGTTTTTGTAGCCAATGTGTAGAGTCCGGCTGCGACATTAAACTCACAATCCTAGAGAACCAGGATTCACTCTACGTTGTGGGTCAAGAACATCCTTGATGGCGGAGATTATCTCGCGATTTGCAGGTGCTATACCTTCCATATAAGGATAGGCCTTACCAATCTGGAAATGCACAGTTCCTGCTTCTTTGAAAAGAATACTCAGCTCTTCTTTCAGCTGACTTGCAAACTCACGCGCCTCCAAGTTCTCATCAAACCCTTTGATATTTTTGATGACCGAATCTTCTACATAGTGCTCATGAATCTCGGTGATCGCATCTTCCCAATATAAAACAGGCTCAATGATCACCATGTTGGTATCTACCGTGGCTATCAATGCACCGTGATTCATTGTGTGCTTTTGCATAGCCTCTTCATGACGTTCAAACAATGCCTGTATATCAGCGTAGACCTGTTTACATTTTGAATGGGATACCAGTGCATGAATTGGTGCCCAGCGCTCACCTTCGGGTCCAATCATACTATTGACCGGCATAAACGGATTTGCACGGTTTATTTTTGGCAAGCTGTTTTCAATCTCCTTTCCACCATGCTTGATGCCTAACTCACGCACGACATCCAGCGATGCTTCCGCCGCACCCGCCGTATGTTCTTCCAATGAACAATGTGCAGAGTATTTAACGCCTTTCAAGAACCCCCTGCCAGCTAGTGCAACTTTTGCCCCGTCTTTCAAGGCACCCATCAAAGAGCCGCTGGATTTCATCACACCTTTTAATTGCTTCAGGTCCTTGGCGATACTTTCACGCTTCATTCTCTGAGACTGCAAAAACGGATCAAAGGCAAAACACTCCATAGTACGCTGACTTCGTGCGATAGCACTCATCGCCGCTAGCAATGTTTCATATTCTTCAAACTCGAAAGAAATATAACGCCGCTCTTCACGAGCAGGAATCAATTTTAGAGTAACTTTTGTTTTGAAGCCAAATGCTCCTGTATCTCCACAAAACAGTCCAGTAAGGTCTGGGCCGAAATGACGGAAATGTGGCTGGCTGTTCACCTGTGCGCCTGCACCAGTATTTAAAACTGTACCATCGGCCAAGACCAATTCCAGGCCGACGATAGAATCGACTATTGCGCCATAACGGCCAGAGCCCCAAAAGGCGCCGTTCTGTGAAGCACCGCCACCCACAGTTGCATGTATGCCTGACAAGGTACCCCAAAACGGTGTTCGCAAACCCGTATCTTCCAAAGCTTCACTAAGTTGCTTCCAGGTAACTCCTGATTCCGCTGTGACGAACATGTCTTCAGTATTGATCTCGACAATAGCATTCATCGCCGACATATCCAGCATCACCGAATCCTGCTCAACTGGAATATAACCACTGGTGTATGACATGCCGCCACCTCGTGGAATGACTGCAGCGCCCATCGCAGTACAAGCCTTTACCACCCGCGAAACCTGATCAGTCGTGCGTGGGCGCACCACTGCCAAAACCGGGTCAACCTTCTCAAAAACGTCTTGCGAGTAAAAGACACGGCTCTTTTCATCGAGTAACAAATCCTCGGTCGCGACAATATCTTCAAGCTTGTTGATAAGATTCGGTAACTCTATTATTTCGGTATCAGCCATACATTACTCCTACTTGATTTTGACCAGGGTTTTACCCTCATTTTCACCACGCATTAATTTACAAAAGGCTGCGGGTGCACTGGCAATTCCTTCGCTAGTATCTTCCAGCATGCCCATTTTTCCAGCAGTAATTTGAGGAATCATTGCATCTAGAAATTCATCTGTTCTGGATTGAAAATCATAAACAACCAGTCCATGAATTACCGCTCGAGCACCGATCCAGAGACCAGGGTAAGGCCCAGGTGTTTTGTTCTCGTTATTATAATCCGCCATCAAACCACACAGTATTACCCGCGCTCCAATTGCAAGATTACGAGACGCCATTTCAAGCATTTCCCCGCCAACTAAATCAAAATAGACGTCAACACCATCTGGCGCCAACTTCTTCAGCTCGGCCTCAACATTAGCATCCAGCCGATTCAGGCAGGCATCATATCCAAGCACCTCAGTAGCATATTTTATTTTGCTCGGAAAACTCGACACACCAATAATTCTACAGCCTTTATTTTTCGCAATTTGCGCTGCAGTTGAACCAACCGCACCAATAGCGGCAGGGATCAAGACAGTGTCACCCTCTTTAATTCGTGCCTGCCATACCAGGCCGGCATAGGCAGTTAAGCCCGGCATTCCGAGTACTGACAGAGCATAACTTGTAGGTTTTATATCATCGCGTAACTTCACCAGCTCAGCTGCTGGTAAACAGGCATACTCTTGCCAGCCACCAAAACCTGATACCTTGTCTCCCGCTTTGACGAGTTCAGATTTGCTCTCCAGCACTGTAGCTACTGTCTCACCGCGCAAGACGTCACCGGGACTGACTTTCCCAGACAAATGACGACCGGCGATTTGCCCTCGCATATAAGGATCAAGAGAAAGCCATTCATTTTGCACCAACACTTCACCATCCTGAAGAGCAGGGACCTCTGATTTAACCACCTCAAAATGTCGTTCTTCAGGAATACCCGTTGGTGTAGACGTGAGAAGAACCCGATTATTAGCTACCATCTAAATACTCCATTGATGTATTGTTTCAGCACTCATACGTTTATTGCTGCGTACAGGAGGCCATCTTGTTGAAGTGACAGATTTGCCTGTATTTCAATATTTCGTGCGATGTTCATTGATATATCATTATAACATATACTGTGCTGACTTAATCTTAAGAAAACCACTATGTCTAAACTAACTGCCCTGTTAATTTTCTGTATTTACCTCTTATCCGGCTGTGCCACCAATAACGTCTCCAACAGCGAAATAGAGCAAGTACGAGCTGCTGCCGAACAATGGAAGTCATTCTATGAAGCTGGTGACTATGATGGGCTAATGACTCTGTATGATGAAAATCCACGCGTTTATTTGCATGGTCAACCAGCAATAATAGGAATGCAGGCTGTACGTGACTTTTTCAAACCCAGTGTTGGCAAAGCCAAATCTGAATTCAAGCTCGACTACGAAATCATTGAAATAAACGGGTCGACCGCGACCCTAGTAAGCAAGTATTGGCTGACGGTAGAAACCGACAACCCCGAGCAGCCTTATCGTGATCAGGGGCGCTCGCTATTAATTTATAAAAAGGATAGCAACGGGGATTGGAAGATTGCTTACGATATTGATCAAGCGACACCGGATGTCAGCTGGACTGACCCGGAGCTAATGAAAAAAACCTATTAGCCACACTTCTCAAAACTAAAAGATACCTTATAGCTCAAAGTCAGAGACTTGATCGTAATTATCATCTTCTCGCTTCTCATAGGTCTGCCATAAGCGTGTTATTAAACGCTCATCTATCAAGGTGCGCATAATCAATTTGTCTTTCTTGAACCATTGCCAGACTCGCGCTCTTCGATCTCCACTGTCACTGAGTTGAATCATCTCATACAGATATAAATCTTCTTCATTTTTACGCACCCAGTTCAACATCATAGTGCGCTCGAATTTATCAAGATCTACCGCCGCTGCCCAACCATCAATCTCGGTATAAAAGACGAGTTTATTTCCTTCAATTTTTGTCGGAAAATCCCTGACTTCTTTATTGCCATCCGCCCAGAAGTAATAATTAGTCTGATGGTACTCTTCATCCGAGATCAAGCGACAGAGTAACCTCGATTTATGCTCATCAACTTTATTACCCTCAATATCATAGTAACGATAATACCCTTCCCAGACGCCTTCACTTCGAGCTAATAATGGGAAATCTTTTTTTATAGACATACGAATACCTTGTGTTTAATTTTTTTACTTGAATTACGACTATTCTGCGATTTGATAAAACAGTTGAACCAGCTTTTCTGGCTCAGTGGTCATTGCATTGTGTCCAGTCTCTATTTCGTAATAGCTCCAGTCATCATTCGACTTGATTTTCTCAAGCTTGAGCTTGGCAGCGTCATCAGCCTGTTGCGCGGAGCAGTAAATAAATGACTTTGAGTTATCGTCTGTTCCATTGTTGCTATAACCCAATCTATCAACAAGTGTTTTCATCGGGTGTGGCGTTAAACGCTGCATTAGTGATGCTGTCGCAGGATGATCTTCGCTTAGCCCTAAAAAACCCATAGGTGGCAACGGCAATGAGTTGCTCTCATCAACTGCAACATTTGAAACGATCTGAGCAACCTGTTCATCTGATAACTCAGCATAAGGATCAAGTAAAGAACCACCCTCATCTGGCACCAATGCATCAAGATATATTAATTCACTAATTTGATCGCCAACTTGATCAGCCACACCGGAAATCACCATACCTGCGTAAGAGTGCCCTACCAGGACGACGTCTTCCAGTTCTTCATATTTGATGAGATTAACGATGTCATTGATGTGTGTATCCAGACCTACATCTAACTGTTTAGCCAAATGTGCTCTATCACCCAGGCCAGTTAAGCTTGGGGTATAAACACGATGCCCATCTGCCAACAAGAGAGCACGAACCTCATCCCAGCACCAACCACCATGCCAGGCGCCATGTACTAAAACATAGTTCTTAGCAGCACCGCGCGCACTCTTAGCAAGAGTTGCTGTAGAAATCGCGCATCCTGTGGTTGATGCTACGCATGTAAACATCAAACCACCTTGGAAAACACGCCTTCTACTGATCACAGATCAACTCTATTTCTTACCCAGAAAAGTTGGTGTTTCTGGTGCTGCAAGATGCGTTTCTTTGAGCGCTTTTTTCTTGATCTCTTCAACCGTACCACCAAAATTAAACAATGGCAGTTTACGTCCACGCGCCTTCTTCATCTTCTTGCGCAAGGTTTTGGTTTTCGCATCACTGACAGCACCATTAGCAATCACCACTCCATAACGCTTGGCTCCGCTAACAGTTACCAGCCCGCGATTTACGTCTTGCAGCACCAAATCAGGCTCGCGCTTGAGTGGATCACCCCAGCCACCGCCACCCCAGGTGTTGAAGTACAGCAAATCGCCAGCCTTCACTTTGATCCCATCGCACTTTGAAGGTAACCATTCTTCCTTGCTCTTGCCTTTGCCATTGGCACGCACCAGCTGCTTGGACGAGCGCATACCGGTATCACCACCCAATACACCCCATGGATGCATTAACCAGCGTTCATCGTGAATCGCAATCTCACCATCACAAAGGAAGCGATACGCAACTGATAGGCCGTTACCACCACGGTGCAAACCTGCACCACCGGAATCAACAATGGTTTCATAGCGCTCTATACGTAACGGGAAATAGGATTCGATAAATTCATTCGGCACGTTGGTAAAGTTAGGCCA
>CALISW010000017.1 GCA_938041655.1 uncultured Thiotrichales bacterium
ACCCCCATTCGAGATATGCAATTCGTCTACAACGAGTTGTTAAACCCCGAAGAAATCCAGGCCTTACCAGGCTATGAAGAATGCAGCCCCGATCTGGTTGATGCGATGCTGGAAGGTGCGGGAAGCTTTTGTGAAGAAAAAGTACAACCTCTTAGCCGTATTGGTGATGAAGAGGGCTGTAGTTTTGATGAAGGCATTGTTAAAGCACCACCCGGCTTTAAAGAAGTCTATGACGAGTATTGTGAGTTAGGACTTAACAACATAACGGCACCTACTGAGTATGGCGGGCAAGGTATGCCTGGCGTTCTGGGCACGATGGTAGAAGAGATTGTATCTAGCACCTGCCCCGCTTTTGGTACCTACCCTGGTTTGACGCATGGCGCCATGAATGCCATTGAAGCCAGCGCCAGTGACGAACTGAAAAATATCTACCTGCCCAAGATGACCACAGGTCAATGGTCGGGCACGATGTGTTTGACCGAACCACATTGTGGAACTGACCTTGGCATGTGTCGCACCAAAGCTGAACCCAATGAAGATGGCAGCTGGAAACTCAGCGGCCAGAAAATCTTCATCTCATCCGGAGATCATGACCTGGCTGAAAATATCATTCACTTGGTGTTGGCGCGTACTCCAGGTGCACCTGAAGGCATCAAAGGCATCAGCTTGTTCCTGGTACCCAAGATACAGGTGAAAAAAGATGGCAACATTGGTGATCCAAACGGCGTTACTTGTGGCGCTATCGAACACAAAATGGGTTATCACGGTAGCACCACTTGCGTCATTAATTTTGATGATGCCGAAGGTTATATGGTTGGCACCCAACACAAAGGCATGAAAGCCATGTTCATCATGATGAACACAGCCCGCCTGGGTGTCGCAATACAAGGTCTTGGTGCTGGTGAAGCCGCACGTCAAGGTTCGGTTGAGTATGCCAAAGACAGAATTCAGGGTCGTGCACTGACTGGTGCAAAGAATCCTGACAAGCCAGCGGATCCATTAACGGTACACCCTGATGTGCGACGCATGTTGCTAACCCAGCGAGCGATTACTGAAGGTAACCGAGCTTTCGCTTACTGGGTATCCACCGAACTGGATCACGCTAACAAAAACCCTGACGAGAAAAGACGCCAGCAGGCTGATGATTTTGTCTCGTTAATGACACCCATCACCAAAGCATTCATGACCGACATGGGCTCTGAACTCGCTAATATGGGTGTACAAATTTATGGCGGCCATGGTTATATTCGTGAATGGGGTATGGAGCAGATTGTTCGCGATGTGCGCATCTCGCAAATCTATGAAGGCACCAATGGTGTGCAAGCACTTGATCTGGTTGGCCGTAAACTGGGCATGCACATGGGTAGATACCTGCGTGGCTTCTTCCACCCAGTTGACGCTTATCTTGAAGAAACCAAAGATAACGAAGCGCTGGCTCCATTTCATGGCGCTCTGGCCAAGTCATTTGGACGCCTGCAACGAGCCACCGGTTTTATTGTGCAAAAAGGTATGGGTAACCCTAACGAAGCTGGTGCAGCCTCGTCAGATTACTTACGCTTGTTTGCGCTGGTGACTTTGGCATATTTATGGATGCGTATGGCAGAAATCAGCATGGGCAAACTGGGACAAGGTGAAGATTTGTTCTATCAAGCCAAAATTGATACGGCACGCTTCTACTTTGAACGCATCTTGCCAGATAGTGGCGCCTTGTTTGGAAAAATTCTAGCGGGTGGTGATTCTATGATGAACTTTAATGACGATGCTTTTTAGATTAGTATCGAGCTGTTAATTTAAAGGGTCGCTTAGCGACCCTTTTTTATGCAACCAAACTAAAATTTAAATATTTTACTAGCTAAACCACACTACGTACTTAAGGTCACGTAAGCACAATTTTTTTCTAGTAATAGACTTCAAGTTTTTCTATATCACTTTTCGAGATCGGAAAATCGATCATGCCACCATATTTTCTTTGTTGAATTTTTACACTACCGTTTTCGTAAGAGATCAACTTTCCTGTCATTGGATCAGAATTTTTTCTGGTCACTCTTACCGTAGCACCAATATATTTTTTTACTTCAGACAGTTTAAACACATGAAAACCCGGGGGCTGTGGCTCTTGCGTCTGCACCTCGTCTTGCTCTTCTTCTTGCGCCGTCTCTGTCTTGACCTCTTCGGCAGGCACCACAGGATCATCGACACTGGTTGCTCGCCGAGCCCTAATTCTGGCGGCAGCTTCTGCACTGGAAATTGTTTTGCCCGCTGGCTTGACAGCTACAGCATCAGAACTTCCGCTCTTTCTGCTTGCAACAGATTGTTTTACTCGCGGCTGTATACTTTCATCGCGTGGAAATTTGGCACCAGAACATTCATTAATCATTGCATCTATTGCCTCGACTTTTTCTACCACATCGGGATCATCAGAAAACATAATGTACTGGCTACTTGCCACTGCGTACTTCCTTACATGCTTCATCGCTTTTTGGGAATTGCCATGATCGCAAATATCTTCAGCGATAGCTGCCAAATCATCGATATCATCACCGCCAGCTGCCTGAGTACCCATCACAGTGGCAAAGATTACCCCAAGAATTATGAAAGGAGCATAACTGGCTACGATTGCTAAAATGCTTTTACCAAAACTCAGTTGTACACATTGCGAAAATACGAACACCGCAAGTACAGCATAAAGCAAACTCAGAATGATATAGAGCACACCATTTTCCCCGAGAAAATATTGTCCTGCGAGCGCTATCGGGATACTCACAGCAGTACAGGTGAGCCAACTCAAAAATGTCCATAATGTTTCGCCACGACCAGCATCAAATAGACGCGCAACCCATGCTTGAAAATAAAACCAGACAAAAGCTATTGCAAACATGCATATGATGTAGAAAACAAACATGGGGAGTGCCTCAATGGCGAGTTAGAAAATTGCAGTATGCAGTTGCCGATTTTCTCTGTCGCACGACACAGTCACAGTAATATTTCCGGTGTGATAGTCGGTGAAATTTTGCGGACTATCGGGGACTTTCGTGATGCGACTTTGCTAAATCCTCTGAGTGCATCCTGCCTGAGTGCTGCGACTTGTCTAGCTAAATCATCGTTGACGAGGATCAAATAATGATACAGTGCTCAAAGTTAGTACTAAAGTACGAAATATTTTTACCACACATGACAGCCTCATATAATTGACTTAACATTAAGTTTCAAATTTAAGTTATCGAGGGGATAACAAATGAAGTCAGTTACATTACTATTTACAGCACTACTATTGATAGCATTTCAACCACCAGTCTTTGCTGATCGTTATGCGGGGTTGAGTTATTCTCAGTCGCGCATTGGCTTTCAAGATTCAGCAAATGTAGGCGGCATCTACGCAAAACTAGGTCAAAGCTGGAGTGAAAACATTCAGGCTGAATTACGACTTGGTGGCGGACTAGAGAATGATGATGGCTTTGGTGAACTTGGTATTGAATCTCTTATTGGCACATATTTTCGTATCGGTCTTGAAGCTGATGATTTTTACCCACACTTGTTACTTGGTTACACACAAATAGATCTCGAAACCAGATTTGGAAGCACCGGTAGTGATTCCGACATTTCGTATGGATTAGGAACTGATTACGAATTCAAGGAAGACTGGAAGATAAATCTTGAGTACATAGTGTATTACGATAAAGATAATGTCGATGTTAAATCACTGTCCCTTGGTTTTTCTTACGACTTTTAATATAAACCAAACCATTCTGTAAACATTCGAATTAGTAAAGTAATCACAAGGGTCGAGCATCGACCCTTGTGATTTAGTTATCGTTTATACTCAGCTAAACCACACCGCGTGCCCTAGTCCACGCAACCATAACGCTATCTCTTCCTCTAAACGCAATGAATCCTGATAGCTCATTGGGTTGTATTTTTCATATAAATCCGGCCTTAAATACAAACCATACTTTTTTACGTAGCGGTTACCTTTGTAACCTCGCTTGTGGTTATCAAATCTGACATCCGGGTCCAAACCGGTTTGTCCGACATAAAAACATTCAATCGCCGGGTTGTGGTCAGGGTTGGCTGCATAGTATTTTTTGCTATTTAGGACCTCACGATCCAACTCAACCACATAGACAGAATGTTTACGTTTTGCCATTTCTATAGTGCGTCTTACTTACTGTTGCTCGTATCAAGTTGTGTATTCTGCTGATTTAGCCAAGCTCCCATTGTCTGAAAATACTCATCAGTAACCTCAATTGTAATGTGGTCGGTATTTGCGATGATCTTAACTGGCACATCTATCTGGAATGCTTTGAGTAAGTTATCAGTATTGTGATGCGGCACAATGCTGTCAGTCGCTGACTTGATCACCAGAGTAGGGTTAGAAATTTGTGGCGCATAAGGTATCGAATTAAAAGGATGTCTGAGTAATAACTTATGTGGCATCAAAGGATAATTCTGTTTCGCCAACTGCAGAATGCTATCGTATGGAGTAACCAGTACCAGCGCATCAACCGGATGTTTAGCAGCGACCATGATTGCCACACCACTACCCAGACTTCGCCCGATCACAAATACATTCTCATGCTTCGCCTTAACATGTCGATAAACTTCAAGTGCATCGGCAAACAAGGCTTGCTGTGATGGCTTGCCACTACTGCGCCCAAAGCCTCGATAGTTGGGCAGGTAGAGAGCTAAATCCGGCATTTCTCTAATAAAGTAATCCAGATTCCGCTCTATCGATTCGGCATTTCCACCAAAATAAATAACCGCCGTGCTTTGCTCCCTGTTATGCGTCCAAACTTCCAGTTGCTGACCTTGAAGTTCAAGCATAAACCGTTCAGCCTCTTTTTCTACTGGTGGTGTTGGATAAAAAACAATGCTGTCTTGCATCACATATAAATAGGCACTCGCCAGAACATACAGGGCGACCAGCAAGAAAAGAATATTACGAACAATAATCATAAGGCTAAGTTACAAAAGCAGTTTCTCATCGTATCATTTGTGCCAACAAGTTTCTGATAACACACAAAGAGCAATAAGAGATTTCTCCTATGGAAAAACGCACCTCACTCATCATTGGCGCTAGCGGTGGTATCGCCACCGCGATTATCAAACGAGTTATCTCCCAGCAAAACTCCGATGTTATTGCCATTAGTCGCTCAACTACTGACAACATAAAAATCAATTCTCAAAAATTACACTGGCTTAGCTCTGACAATACTGAAACATCTATTCTTTCAACCGTGAAAACAATAAATGATATGGGTATTGAAATTGACAACATCATCATAACCAATGGTGTTTTACACAATAATGTAGTCAAGCCTGAAAAACGGTTGGAAGACATCAATGCAGATCAATTACGCCACTACTACGACATTAACACCATAATACCTATGCTTTGGCTCAGACATTTACTGCTGAATCTAAGTCTCAGTGGCTCTTGTTCTATCGCTGTACTTAGTGCACGTATAGGCAGTATCGAAGACAATCAAATCGGGGGGTGGTATGGATACCGATCATCCAAGGCTGCGCTCAATATGCTGTTAAAAACTCTGGCGATTGAATGGCAACGCCGTCACCCGGGAGTTTCATTCCTGTCATTTCACCCGGGCACTACCGATACCGCATTATCTGCGCCATTTCAGGCCAATGTCGCTAAAGAAAAGTTATTCACTCCAGATTTTGTAGCTGAACAGTTATTGTCGATCATGACTAAATCTGATAATGCAACCAACATTCAATTTCTTGATTGGGCAGGTAAAGAGGTTCCCTGGTAATGCTCATAAACTCTTTCTCAGCCAAACTAATTCCACAGTAAATACAGAATACCTCATAAATAGTTTTTAACTATCATCCTAAGTTAATATATTAATTAGATCTATTGTATAACTTTACTTATTATTCTCAATATCATAGAAACCAAGAAAGAGGAATCAAGAATGAGCGAAGGTAAGTGTCCGGTAATGCACGGCAACGCCCAACCAGCAACTGGCCAGACAGCCAACCAACACTGGT
>CALISW010000018.1 GCA_938041655.1 uncultured Thiotrichales bacterium
CCACTTGAAAAAAGAAGCCGAAGGGCTTGATCTGCCACCGTACCCCGGTGAAGCGGGTAAGCGTATTTGGGAAAATATCAGTAAAGAAGCCTGGGGCAAGTGGGTAGGTCATCAGACTATGTTGATTAATGAATACCGCCTTTCCACCTTGGATCCCAATTCAAGAAAATTTCTTGAAGAGGAAATGGAGAAATTTTTGTTTAGCGATGCTCCTGCTGAAGTAGATAACTGGACACCGCCACCGCCGCCTGAGTGAGTCTTACTTAGTCCACCCAGCCTGATTCACGTATTGCTTTCAGGCCATTGCGGCTTACCAGAGCAAGTTCATCATTCTTAAGCGTCAGATCCGCAGATCGCGATTTTCTCTTGATTGATTGCACCCCTTGTTCGGCTACCCACCAGGAACGATGTGTTACGAGGCCTTTCAGAGGTGAGGCATCTCGAACCGCATCTTTAAAGCGCATCAATATCATGGTGTGGCCTTGGGAGGTATGCACTTTCACGTAATGATCCTCGGCTGATATTGCATAGATATCGGCTTGACGCATTTCAACCGGTAAGCGGTCCAGTAATGCTGGTGGTTTTGATTCTGCTGGAGCATCAATCGAGTCTTGTTTTTTAAATGCAGCCCCAACGCTGGTAATCGCCAGTGAAATAACAAAAACATAAAAGAATGAGATCAAACCCAGACTAATCGGTAGATGTTGAAAAAAGGTAAATAGCGCAACAAATACACACAGTGCAGCGCTTAAGGAATGAATTATTATTTGTCCGACCTTTGGCATCTTGCGCATATAACGATCAGTGAAATACTCCGCTAGCATGCCTCCCACCCAACCTGCAAAACAAAGACCCACCCAGTAGACCAATCGCTCTCCAAAAGCAAGGTACGAAGTACCCAGCGGTGCAATGATAGTGAGAAACAGACCTGCTGCGGCAGTGATAAGAATGGAGTGAATGATTCTTTGTCTATTGATGGCTGGTTTTATTGAAGTATTCATGGGTTCAAGACGCTTAGCTGGCCTGTATTTTGTCATATTACTCAAATCGATAAAATAATGATCTATAGACACTAAACATCTACCGCCATTAACGAATCGTGACCGGGCATGACGGTTAAGTTATTGATTTGTAATGACAACTGGCGAATCGTCAGCGGGAGGGTGTCAATCCACGAATTCTATGGCGGGTTTACGTATCTTCAATTGTGCTCTTCTGAAAATCCATCAATATAGGCATTCCTGATTAATAACGAAACGGAGCATGAAATGAAATTAGCTACTCAAAAAATCCAACTTGGCCTGATCTGTCTACTACTTACAGGTGCTGGCAGTGCCTACAGTGAGGAAACGCCTAAAGGACAGGTTATGCCAGAAGCCAGTGGGTCATCAAGTCTGACCTTAACTATTGATGGTATACGTGAAATTGTAGGTGTTTTAAGAATCGGTATCTACAATAGTGAGACCGGCCACAAGACACAACAGGCAATTGGTGGTGCTAATGCACCAGTCACTTCCGAGGCAGTGGTTGTTACCTTTGAGGGTCTGGCTGAAGGGCAATACGCTATCAATCTGTTTCACGATGTAGACAACAATGGTCAGATGAATACCAACCTGTTCGGCATCCCCAGCGAACCCTACGCATTTTCCAACAATGCCAAAGGCAGCTTTGGACCGGCTAAGTGGATAGATGCTGCTTTTGAAGTGAGTGCAGAATCAAGTACTCATACCATCACTATGTTTAAGTAAGGAATTATTCTAATGACTAACTCATACTCTCCAACCATCACTCGTCGTCGCTTTACCTCAGCGGCGGCGGTTGTTGGCGGTGCGCTAGCACTACCTGCATGTGGCCGTTCGTCAATTGATGAACCCGTGATTGCTAGAGACATACATACAGTAGTAGAAAAACCTGATTGGGCAATCGGATTTCAAAATGCAATTGCTCATGAATTTAGAACCGATCAAGTGAAGCTGTTAAGTGGCAAAGTTCCGCTGGATCTTAATGGTACTTTTTATCGTAATGGGCCGGCGCTATTTGAACGTAATGGCGTACAGATGAACCACTGGTTTGATGGTGATGGAATGTTACAAGCATTTGCTATTGAAGCAGGAAAGGTAAGTCATACCGGTAGCATGGTAAAAACCAAAAGATATTTGAACGATTCCAAAGCAGGCCGGTTTACTACCAATAGTTTTGCTACCAATGTGCCGGATCCAGCGCCAGTGATGGGGCCGGATGATATGAACGTCAGCAACACCAGTGTTATGAATGTCAATGGAGAGTTGTATGCATTGTGGGAAGGTGGCTCTGCTTTTCAGGTAGAACCAGATACTCTCAAACCGATCGGTAATAAAACCTGGGGTGACGGTTTGAAAGGCATGCCATTTTCAGCCCATCCGCGCTTTGAAGTGGATGGTTCACTATGGAATTTTGGGCAGGACTATTTTTCCAAGCGGCTCATTATTTACCGCATAGATGCCAATGGTAAGTTAGTGAATGTTGCGTTAATACCTGATGTACCAGCCGGCATGATTCATGATTTTTGTATAACAGAAAAGCATTTGATTTTTGTCGTGCCATCGTTTCGTGTTAATAAACGAGCATCTACGGTAATAGATAGTTTTTCATGGATGGCTGATCAGGCACAAAATGTGATTGTGATAGAGAAAAATGATCTAAGCAAACGGCGTCAGTTTGAGTTGCCGCCAGGCTTTCAGTTTCACTTTGGTAATGCTTACGAAGAAAAAGGCACTATTATTTATAATGCATGTGTTGGGAATGAAAAGTTTGCCACTCAAGGCGCACGCGATGTACTCAAGGGCGACTTACCTGCGCGTCCAGGAGCAAAACTGGCGACCGTAGAATTGTCACAAAATGGTTCGGCAAAAATACGAAGCATTGTTTCTGATCTTGCCGAGCATGAATTTCCGCAATTTAATCCACTTTATCAAGGTAAAAAAGCACAATATCTATATACAGTAGGTAAATCTTCTGAAGACAGGCCTGGTGAAAGTGCCATTGTGAAACATGACCTCGATAAAGGTGATCTGGACTTTTATGACTACGGGAACCAGCAAATGGTAGAAGAGCATTTGTTTATACCGAAATCCAGTCAAAAATCAGAGGATGATGGCTACCTCATTGGCACCACTTTGAATCTTGCCAGCAAAAGGTCGCATTTGAATATTCTGGATGCTCAAAAGGTGAATTCAGGTCCAATCGCGGTACTGGAATTGCCATATCACTTACCATTAGGCTTCCATGGCACCTGGATGAACAAAGCCTAGTGTTTATAAAGCGATAAGCGTGCCACTGAATCCTTGATTCAAGCTTGACGGCACACGCCATAGTCGGTTTAATACGCCGCTCGTAGTAAATACGGCCGGGTAGCTCAGTTGGTAGAGCAGTGGACTGAAAATCCTCGTGTCGGCAGTTCGATTCTGCCCCCGGCCACCATAAAAGACAAAGCCCCTATTCAGGGGCTTTGTCTTTTATGGATCTCTTGTAAGGCACGATTCTCAGTTACCTGATTCGATGTTCAGGATGCACGAGTGCAGCGAAGGGCAGGACGCCCGAGAGCTGTCTGCCCCCGGCCACC
>CALISW010000019.1 GCA_938041655.1 uncultured Thiotrichales bacterium
GGCAGCCAACTGGCAAGTCAACGATAATTTCAGGTTGCGTGGTACCTTCAGTTACACCAAAGCTGAATTAACCGAAGCAGTGCCATCATTGATTCGAACCATTACAACCCCTGGGTTTGGTACCACTTTTGAAGATGGGGCGTCCGGTGACCAACTACCTGGCTCGCCAGAAACACAATTCTCTGTGTTTGCCAGTTACTCACACCCAATGGCAGGTGGTAATGAGCTCGTAGTTGATGCCGGCTACGCTTGGCAAGACGATGTGTTATCACTGACGGGCGCCAGAGGAAATAGCCTGACACTGGATAGCTATGGTCGAGCAAATCTGACGGTCGGTTATATTACAGATAACTGGTCTGTTACAGGTTTCGTCGATAACTTGTTTGATGAATACGTTGAATCAAGTGTATTTAATACGCCTCTCTACAATCAAAACATAGCCGGCGCAAATGTCAGATACTACAGAACCAACGTATTGCCACCACGTTCTATGGGAGTACGGTTTAAGTATTCGTTTAAGTAATTTGTCATAAATATTCAGAGTAAGTTGTTTTATAGCTTATTCAAAAGTCATAAAAAATCCCCTTTGGCCAGCATTGGCTAATGGGGATTTTCGTATTCTAGAAAGAATTTGATGCCGATTTTCTGGATTGGTTATATGATGACCCTGAAGGTTTGGCGCAAATTCCGCACATCGACTACCTTGAGCAAGCGGGATAAGAAGGCGTCGAGTTGGTGATGTGGTTAGTGATGCGGGGCGCACTTAATAAGAAAGAGACTGAACTGCATCGACACTATCATGTGCCAGCATCGAACACGGCGGTTGGTCACGTCATTTATAAAAACTCTTAAGTAAATGGAACAGAGAATGAAGCGAATCCTGGCGGGTAGTGAGGTTAATCCTGTTGGCTTGGGGTGCATGAATCTTTCGCATGGCTATGGTGAACCTTTGTCGCCTGAAGAAGGCTCTAAAATTCTGTATAAGGCCCTGGATCTGGGAATCGACCATTTTGATTCGGCAGCATTATATGGCTTTGGGGCTAACGAGAAATTATTGGGTCCGGTGCTGAAACCACATCGCAATGAAATATTTTTGGTCACCAAGGGTGGTATGCGCGGTGTTGACGGCGAAAGAAAGACTGATGGCAGACCAGAAATAATTAAAGAGACGTGCGAACAATCCTTACGAAACCTGCAAACTGACCACATAGATTTATATTACCTGCATCGTTGGGACTTAAATGTACCGTTCGAAGACAGTTTCGGTGCATTGATGGATCTCAAGCAGGAAGGAAAAATACTGTCGCTTGGTTTGTCAGAAGTGCCAGCAGAAAAACTAAAAGAGGCACACGCGCTACACCCGATTGCGGCGGTGCAATCAGAGTATTCACTATGGAGCCGTAACGCCGAGCTTGGCGTGTTAGACGCTTGTGAAGAATTAGGCACTGCTTTTGTTGCCTTCTCGCCGGTTGCTCGTGGCTTTTTGGCTGATCTGCAATTGGATCCTGCGCAGTTTGCTGCTAAAGATATTCGTCATAATATGCCGAGGTTTAAGCCAGAGCACTTCAATCGCAACACGCCACTCAGAGCGCGCTACGCAGCAATTGCCGAGCGTGCCAGTTGCACTCCAGCACAACTAGCGCTGGCATGGTTGTTGCAAAAATCTCCAGTGATGCATGTTATTCCAGGTACTACTTCTACTGAACACCTCGAAGAAAACGCAGGCTCGGTGAATGTTGAGTTAAGTCCTGACGTAATTGAAGATGTAGAAAAGTTGATTAATCAGGATACTGTCAGTGGGCCGCGTTATCCGGTTGGAATTCAGAACGAAATCAGAACTGAGCAATTTCCATCCGAGCTCGATTAGTATTAGTTAAAGAGTTAGATTATTGCAGGTCTTCAATTATGAATTGATGCTGGAGCTAAATACGTTCTTCGCAAACGATAGAAAACGTAGCCACCTAGTCCACCGGCGAGCATTTGACCAACCATGCCCAGCGCATCACGAGCACCAGCAATCAGCGGTAGGCCGAAAAACACCATTTGCATCAAATACAACAACAGACATATTGAGCTAGCACCCGCGACAATGTGTAGCAGTATTGATTGTCTGGGGAATTTTCTGCTCACTAGCAGTGCGATGGTCAACGCTACCAACAATGCAATGGCAACAAATATGACAAAGGTTGAGCCAAGGTGCTGAAGGTCATAGCCTGTCATGCTCAGACGTTGTGTTATAGGTACATCAGCACCTACCTGTTGTAGCATACTGATGACTCTTTGGGTTTGTAGCACCACACTCGTTAATGTGGCAACGGCAATTGCAGCCAGTAAAGGCCACAGATAATTTTTTAGCCAGCTTTTCATTCTCAAGAGCTTATGTAAATATGAGTTTCTTTACAAGACTATCAATTGCCAGGAGCGCTCTGCGATGAAAAAAATACACCTGTTGCTGCCATTTTTATTGGCGGCTTGTGTTGATGCGCAACTTGCGCCGGATGTAAGTGAACGTTCCTCTGATGAATTCAAGATCGAGGTGGTATCCGATCAGTTGGCCAAGCCATGGGGTGTGGCAACTTTACCTGATGGTCGATATCTCGTTACTGAGATGGCTGGTACTGCGCAACTCATTAGTGATGACGGAATAGTGGCGCTTACCGGTTTGCCAGACGATATTCTGGTGATGGGGCAGGGTGGCTTATTGGGTGTGTTGTTGGCGCCAGACTTTGCAAGTAGTGGTGTGGTGTTTCTTTCCTATGCCTATGGTGATCAGAAGGCCAATGGCACGGCGGTCTATAAGGCGCGCCTGGAAAATTCAGCTTTGGTTGATGGCGAAGTGATTTACAAGTCAACGGCTAAAGTAGGTAGTGCGCACTATGGCGGACGTATGGTGCTGTTACCTGATGACACTCTGGTCCTTTCTTTGGGTGATGGTTTTAGTTTTAGGGAAAAGGCTCAAGTGCTGGACAATACCTTGGGTAAAATCGTCCGTCTTAACATGGACGGTTCACCGGCTAAGGACAATCCATTTGTAACTAAAGAGGACGCGTCCCCAGAAATCTATAGTTATGGTCATCGTAATGTGCAGGGTCTGTTCTATGACGCACCGACCGGTAAGCTATGGGCGCATGAGCATGGGCCGCGTGGTGGTGATGAGTTGAACCTGATTGAAGCTGGCAACAATTATGGTTGGCCATTGGCTACCACCGGGGTCGACTATAATGGCGCCAGTATTACTCCTTACCAATCCTACCCAGGCACCGAGCCGCCAGTCTATGACTGGGTGCCGTCAATCGCACCCAGTGGTTTAGTAATATACCGTGGTGATTTATTCAGTGCTTGGCAGGGAGATGCTTTGATTGGTGCCTTGGCCAACCAGTCCTTATGGCGGGTAGATCTTGACGGCGAAAAAGTCGTAGGTGTTGAAAAATTACTGGCAGATGGAGGTGAGCGAATCAGAGACGTTAAGATTGATCGGGACGGTGCTGTTCTGATCCTCAGTGAAACTGCGGAAGGTGGACGCTTGATACGGCTCACTCCTTGAGCGACCCGATGTTAGTCAACCATTTAGTTTTAAATGAATGCTTATAAAGTAAAGGCGGGTAAACTCATTCTCGCCGTTTGGGCCGTGGTTGCGATTGCCATACTATTTTTGATGGCACCGATAGCTCAAGATCCTGCGTACTATAAATTTTCTGATATCAAGCCTGTTTTCAATATCCCGAATGCGTTGAATGTGTTGTCTAACTTGCCTTTTTTATGGGTGGGATTGGTCGGAATGTTAGCGCTGTCCAGAGAAAATGAGTTAACTATAGTTGAGGCAAATAAGTCGGCATATTATGCCTTGTTTCTGGGCACTGCTTTGGTGGCATTTGGTTCCGGGTACTTTCATTGGTGGCCCGCCAACCACACTTTGTTGTGGGATCGTTTGCCGATGACTATTGCGTTTATGGGGTTGGTATCGATCATTATCACGGAATTCATTTCACCCGATTGGGGAAGAAGATCGCTCTACCCATTACTGTTACTTGGGATATTTTCGGTGCTTTATTGGCATTTTACCGAGGCGGGTGGTCAGGGAGATTTACGACCGTACGTGTTTGTTCAGTTTTTTCCAGTGGTTGCTATCCCAGTAACATTGGCGTTGTTTCCATCACGCTTTAGCCAGGTATCGGCCTACTGGTGGCTGATTGCAAGCTATGTTGCTGCAAAAGTGTTTGAGCATTTTGATCCACAGTTTCATCAGATTTTTGGTGTAATAAGCGGCCATTCCATTAAACACCTGGTCGCAGCACTGGGCGTGTATATATTACTTCGAGGTTTTCGTTTACGTCGTGCTGATTTAGCAGTCAGTTAGTGTTGAGGTAAGAAATAACGAGTAATGACAGCACAACAACACCAAGCAGAAATATCAACATAAATCGATCGGCACGCTTGGATGCGCTTGGCTCGTTTCCTGATTCGGTATGTATTTTTTCAAGCCATTCTTTCTGAAAAGCATTTATGACGGTGCGAGCAGGGTCTTCCTCATTGTTGGCAACCCAAATGCCGGCAGCATTAAGCCCGAGTGAGCTTAGGTAACCCGGTGGCGATTCAAAGTATTCAATGCCTGCTTCCTCAAGTGCATTTCTGACACCATTGGCTTCGTCATTCGGTACAAACTTTAAACTGAAAACCCGTTTACTCATAACGAGAGTTTATTCCCTATAATCGAATAATAAAAGGTCTACTCACGAGGCTTAACTATCCTTTGGGCGGTATAAATACCTGGGGTAATCCAGAACATTGGCATCAGTTTTTGTAAGCTCACGAAGTGCGTTGTTAGCGATCCATTTGGCGGACCTGGAGTCGTTAAGCAAGATACGATTGGCTACCTCTATGGCTTTTTTCTGTAAATCGATATTTCTCTTGCCAATATTTCGAAGCGCCCAATTCACGGCCTTTTTGACATAGATTCGGTCGTCATTGATTTCTCGTTCAATCGGGATAAAGAATTTTTCAAAAACATCGTTATCTGCTTTTTTATCTGCGAACCCATAGGCCGCCATAATGACAAAGCCTGCTCTTTTTACAAATTCGGCATCTGCCGCAGACCACTCACTTGCTTTGGACAGGGCGTAGCTACTTCGGGTAAAAATGCCCATACAGAAAGAGTCACATATTTCCCAGTTTTCAAAGTCACCTGCCCATCTATCCATTTGTTTTTCAGAAATAGAATCCGGGTCATATATTTTGCTACATAGTAATCTAGCCTCATAGATGCCCGTATCATAGAGTGCCAGCGCCAGCTTATCGTCTTGACCAATTTCTTTTGCTAGCACCTTTAAGTCTTTATGATAGATACCGAGCGAGTTATTTGCTGTTATGCCAAATTTTTTCTTTTTAAGTTCTATTTTTTCAGGATTACCAAGAGCTTCCAGTTTTTTTATGACTTGCTGTAAATTCATTATTTGCTGGCGTTAATTGTAATTGCTTGTTCAAGATAGTAATGAACAAGCTCAACGTTCAATTCACGGATTGGAAGAATTCTCATTACCTTACCTGAGCCAGTTAGTAAGTCATATTTATCTTGCATGCGAGCACCCTTTAAAAATCCGATATCGATTCCGTGCTTCATAGTTCTCATATGGCATATACCGCCATTATCATCTGAGTAGGTAGTTATACGATCTTTTTTTGTTTCCTTTAGATCAAATTTTTCGAGGAAAATCTTCCTGGCGGAAGTAAACAGGATTTTGTGTTCAGATTTCATATCGATATTAAATTGCATGATCTACCGTTTGGATGGACTTAATACTGATTTATCTTCTTGCCTTACTAGACTTGGATAACATCATTAGTATTTCCGTAGAAAATAATTCAACAATAATGATGTCGCCATGCTCAAGTAGATAGTTATATTTTCGCAAGCAGCATGCGGTGTCTTCTTCGAAGTTGCTGTTAAAGCGATTTTCTTTGGCTAGCATCTTCACCACCGGTTCAGATCGAATAGCGTCATAGTTATTTTCCAGATGTTCACCAATAGGATTGTCACCAAGATTAAGCAGTGCGGGATAACACTCTAAAATTTTGGAGGGAATAATGGTGGATGCGATTACACGCGCAACATCATCGACTAAAATCACTACATCTCTGCGTTGATATTTTTTGCTCTCATCATACTCTTGAGAAATGCATTCAACCTTTACACCGATTTTTGCAATCCGTTTTAGTTCTTCGGTGAGTAATCCTTTATGCCCCAGAGCTTTAGCAAATGGAGTGGATTGCTCGGTTATCTCAAGCCAGCCATCAACACTTTGAAGTTCTGTAAGTGTGGGGTAAACATGGTTTATGGTTGAAGGCATGTAAATTTAGTGGCAAGTAATTCATCTTATGTTAACACCACTCGATCTTTCTGGCATGAGTTCCATATAGCGTTAAGAAAATTTCCAGAAAAATTTTATCAAGTGATAAAGCTATAGTCCCCATATGGCCCTGCGACTGATAAAATGCCAGCTCTGGTGAACAGTGTGAGTTAATTCTGAATAATTTTGACTATGTGATTGTTGGTGCGGGATCAGCAGGTTGTGTACTTGCGAATCGTTTGAGCGAAGACCCCGATGTGTCTGTATGTTTGATAGAAGCAGGCGGGAGCCATAAGCATTGGAGCGTTTTTACTCCAGGCGCAACGATTTGGAACATGGTTTTCGGCAAGCGCAATTGGCGCTTTGAAACCGAACCGCAAGCTGCTCTCGATAATCGGCGTGGTTACCAACCGAGGGGTAAAGTATTAGGCGGGTCTTCAAGTATTAACGCAATGATCTATATTCGGGGTAACAAGACCGATTATGACGAATGGGCGCGGCTTGGAAATAAAGGTTGGTCCTACTCGGATGTTCTTCCGTATTTCATAAAAAGCGAGAATCGCTCCGCGGGATCTGATGAGTTTCATGGTGGTGATGGTCCCTTGCATGTCCAGCCTGTTCGTGGTCCGGGTTCAATAAGTAAAATTTTCTTTGAGGCTGGCAAACAAAATCAAATCCCAATGAATAGTGACTTTAACGCTGCCGAACAAGAAGGAATTGGTATGTATGAGGTTACCCATAAGGACGGAGAGCGTTGGGATACAGCGCGTGCTTATTTAGATGAGCATATGGATCGCCCAAATTTAACCGTGGTTACGCAGGCTTTTGCTGAAAAAGTGTTGTTGGAAAATGGCCGAGCAACAGGCGTACGTTGCGAAGTTAATGGAAAGCAACAGACTTTCATGGCGAGTCGTGAAGTTATTTTAGCGGGTGGTGCGTTCGGTTCGCCACAATTGCTGTTGCTCTCTGGAATCGGAGCGAAAGATAAATTAGAACCGCATGGCATTGATCAGATCCATGATTTACCAGGCGTCGGAGAAAACCTGCAAGATCATATTGACTATGTCATTTCCTATGGTGCCAAGGTTAAAGATAATCTTGGATTTTCTTTCATGGGCACATTTAGAACAATAGGTCAGATATATCGTTATATGAAAGAACGTAAGGGTTTGTTTTCTTCGAATCTTGCGGAAAGCGGCGGTTTTCTTTATACAGATCGGACTGAGCCAGCACCCGATGTTTCGCTGGTTATGGTTCGCGCTGTTGTAGATGATCATGGCCGCAAACTTCATTGGGGTCATGGCTATAGTTGTCATGTCTGTGTTCTAAGGCCGAAGAGCCGGGGTGCTGTTTGGCTTAAGTCAGCTGATCCAACTGTGCCACCAGCGATTGATCCGGCATTCCTCAAAGACGAGCGGGATATGGATACGTTGCTGCGCGGGGCTAAAAAGATGACTGAAATTCTGGAAGCACCCGCGTTTGATGCAGTGAGAGGCAAGCCTAAATACGTTGCCGGCACGATGGATGCTGAAGAACTGAAAACAGATATTCGCGCGCGCGCAGACACTCAATATCATCCAGTAGGAACCTGCAAAATGGGCGATGATGAAATGGCTGTTGTCGATGATCGATTACGAGTTCATGGACTTGAAGGGTTGAGAGTTGTTGATGCCTCAATCATGCCTAATGTGGTTTCTGGCAACACCAATGCCCCCACAATTATGATTGCGGAGAAGGCATCTGACATGATTAAACAAGATCACGCTAAGCTTTTAGAAACTACTGAGTAGAATGTTATGGCGATAAAATATTATTTAAAAAGTGCTGTCCTCACTCTTTCGTTGACCGCGTGCGCATCACCAGTGCTGCTGAGCAACACCACAGAAAATGGAGATGAGCGAGAAGTGCATGTCGCTACAATCAGAGCCAATCAAGCCTCAGTGAAAGCACTCGACTTTTCGGATAAGCGTGATTTTGAGCGTGCCAATAAAGGTTTTATAGCAACATTTGAAGACGGTATATCG
>CALISW010000020.1 GCA_938041655.1 uncultured Thiotrichales bacterium
CCGGGCGCCTCGAAGAAGAACGACGTCTTTGTTATGTAGGCATAACGAGAGCCAGAGAGAACCTGGTACTGACATTGACCGAACGAAGACGGCTGCATGGTTCGGATCGTTACAACATGCCGTCTCAGTTTATAGGAGAGATCCCGAAAGAGCTGGTGCAGGAAATAAGACCAAGTGTACCCAGCTATCGCAAACAAACGCCGAGTAGTTATAAATCCAGTAGCGGAAAAAACCTGGTTGACGATGATAGCTCGGAATACAAATTAGGCGACCGGGTATTTCATCAAAAATTTGGTGAAGGCACCGTAACCAACTACGAAGGTAGCGGCAGTCACGCGCGTATCGAAATCAACTTCAAGCATGCCGGCAGCAAATGGTTGGTAGTTGCTTATGCCAAACTGGAACGAGCTTAAAAAAGAGAGGAACAATCATCATGAAACAGAAAAAATTGATACATAACCATGTACTAACCGCACTCCTTGTTTTAATCACTCTCATATTAATAGCGTGCGCATCAACAACTACTCCCGCTTCAAAACAACTCACGTTAGTACAACCCGACGGCAGCTACCCGACCGTACCATTAACCAAAGATGTGATTACCCTGAAAGTTGTACAGAATGGCGTACAAAATCTGCAAGATGCAGCGACGATTGCAGACGGGCTTGAACACAACCTAAACAAAATGCTGCAGTTTATTAACCAGGCCTGCACTGAAGGCGATAAACCCGACATTATTCTGTTTAACGAATTCCCTTTGACCGGTTATTCAACAGGTACCCGCGAAGAAAAACTGGAGTTCACACTCACCATCCCGGGACCGGAGACAGATCGTCTCGGCGTAGCCGCGCGCGAATGTGACAGCTATATTGTTTTTGGCTCCTATGCTCAGGATAAAGACTGGCCCGGGCACATCTTAAGTATTAATACGGTAATTAACCGCCAAGGTGAAATTGCAGAAAAGTTTTGGAAAACACGTAATGTAAAACGTCTGGGCGGCGGTGAGATTCCAACCACCACCATTGAAAATGTGCGTACCCGCTATCGCGCCATGTATGGCATTGAAGCAGAGTTTCCGGTACTCAAAACCGAATTTGGCAATATAGCAGTCAGCACGGTACAGCTTGATGCTTTTGTGTTTGCCGCATTTGCGATGCGCGGTACCGAGATCATGTTACGCACCTCGACTTTATTCTCACAAGAAGACGTGCAGGCCATGGCCCGCTTTAATAACTTTTACAGCGCCATGTCGAACATCACTTTTCCACCCGATGGGCCTTATGCCAAGTATGGCGGCAACTCTCTGATTGTAGGGCCCGACGCCAAGATTCTCGCGATTGAAGCATCCAATGATGAAAAGATTATTTCAGCAAAAATCCCGATCAAGGCCTTTCGTGAAGGTCGTACCATCCCACGTTATCCTCTCGAAGTAGTAGCACCTGTGTTTGATCAATACCAACAAGAAGTGCCACTAGATCACCTGGACATGCCGGCCGAGCAACTCCCTAAAACTCGCGATGAGATGAAGGAACTGCTCGACCAGAAAAGCCGCTACCTCAACCAGTAATAGTTACTTTCGTCTGGTTGCCAACTGGATTTTCATTGGGTCGATAATCTTGCGACTGACGTCCAGCACTTGTGTAAACGAGTGAATATTGGATTGCTGGTCAGCCTGTATCACCAGACCACCTCCCGGGTTTTCTGCTTCGAGACGTTCGATATAGGCCGGCAATGCTCGTATATCGACAGTTTTTCCGTCTACCCAGATTCTGTTCTTGTTATCAATGGCGACCAGAATCGAGACCTGCACCGGCTTGGTCGAAGTCTTGGCTTGAGGTCGTGTCACCTCCACACCAGTTTCTTTGATAAAAACAGCGGTCACAATAAAAAAGATCAGCATGATAAACACCACATCCAGCATCGGGGTTAAATCAATCGCGCCGTCTTCTTCTACCAACACTTCAGTATTCGCGATACGTCTCATAGTAGTCACCTCTCGTTGTTACGTTTCTACATCAACATCTCCATCCTTGGCTATACAACTTCAGACTACGCCTGGCTGAATGAGATTACTAATAACAGGTTAAGCACAATCAACCATGGCGGTTTTTTTCCAGTCTGTAGATATAAACGAGAAATAATCAATAAAGGGTTAATTAAATAAAAAAAGGAGCATGTCGTGATGACATGCTCCTTACCTTACAAGCTATAACTAAGCCGCTAATTGACGCTGCCTTCTGGCTGCCAGCTTCAACTTAATGCCAGGACCGTGTCGATCCAGCACTGAAGCAGAAATAATAATACCGCCTCCTATCAATGCCAGCAGGATCCAGTTATTGAAATCAAATAATTGCAGCAATGCCTCAAAATTCAATAACAGACTGGCACCGATCAAACCTGCGCCAGCAACACTAAATAAAGTTCTACCCAGAAAATACCCAGCTATGATCAAGCCAGTTCCAGCGAGTATTGCAATGACTACCTCTAAAGTGCCGCCAAAAGCCATCGCCGCCAACAATGTAAAACCAGAAATCATGACAGCCTGGAAAGCAAGAATATCTTTTTGAATACTA
>CALISW010000021.1 GCA_938041655.1 uncultured Thiotrichales bacterium
GAAAAATATGACAATGAAGAAGGCGTCGGCGCTGCGATCAAAGCCAAACAACTTTCAAGAAATGAAATATTTGTCACAACCAAAGTCTGGCCGGGCTCTGAAGCATGGGGTGAAACACCTAAATCTTATGAGACCACAATAGAAACGATGGATTCCAGTCTCAATAAATTACAACTTGATTATGTTGACCTGTATTTAATCCATGCGCCGTTCGAAAAGGAGCACAGACTGGAACAATGGCGAGCACTTACTGATCTGCAGCAACAAGGTAAGGCCAAAGCAATAGGCGTTAGTAATTTCAACCAACAACAGATTGATGGTCTGCTCGAAGCCGGCTTACCATTACCCGCCGTGAACCAGATCGAGTTACACCCATGGTCTCAAAAACAGGCACACGTTGACTACCTGAAAAAACACGGCATTACTCCTATGCCGTATAGCAGTATGGCGCCACTTTCAACATGGCGAGCGGCGGAGGGTCAAGGCAGTGGTAAAACGGCTGAAACCATAGCCGAGCAAAACCTGGAAACCACCACACTCGAAACTCTTGCCAATAAACATCAGGTCGAGCAGTCACAAGTACTCTTACGCTGGGCGCTGCAGAAAGGCTACCCAATTATTCCAAAAAGCACTAAGCCTGAGAGAATTGCAATGAACTTTGACCTGTTTGGCTTTACTCTGGATGACAACGACATGTCTGATCTGGCCAAGATGGAGCGCAATACGGATCTGGCCTGGGGGCAAAACTTTTTTGAGTTTTAAATGCTAATGTCTAATCAATCTATTTATCCAGGCTGGGTAGTGCTGGCGGCATGTTTCTTCTGCGCCATGCTCACAATTGGCGGCACTTTATATATCTTTCAACTATTCGTATTACCGGTCTCAGAAGAATTCAATCTGACGCGGGCGCAAATAAATTATGGCTATATGGCACTACTACTTGGCATGGCGTTATGGTCACCCTTCGCTGGCCGTATTCTCGATAACTACCCGGCAAGATTGATCGTTCCTGTAGGCGGTATTTGCTATGCAATGAGCTTCATCATTTTGTCACGAAGCAACACGCTCTGGGTTATGTTGCTCACTATCACTACGCTGGTAGGCATCGGGCTTTGTCTTGCTGGCGGACTTGCCGCGAACGCGATTACCTCACGCTGGTTTTTACGACGCCGGGGTCGAGCACTGGGGATTGCTTCGGTCGCCTCATCTGCCGGCGGCTTTACCATGGTGCCATTCATGACCTGGTTAATTGAAAGCTACGCGTGGCGTGAAGCTCTTTTATACGCCGGGGTTGCTGTAGGTATTGTTATTGTACTGGTAGGGTTTTTTCTCATTGAGAACAAACCATCTGAAGAACTCATGTCAGTCAGCGATGAATTTGATCTTGGTGCCACCCATACCAATACCAATGAAGAGATTGAATCCACCACCTGGACTTTTTCGACTTTGGTCAAAAACAAAAACTTCTGGTTAATTATGTTTGGTGCCGGTTTATTACTGGCCAGTGACCAGGCAATACTGACTTCTAAATATCCACTGTTCATTGATTCCGGGCTTACACCGGCTCAGGCCGCAAGTATTATTTCTACCATGACCTTCTCCGCGATCTTTGGGAAATTCCTGGTCGGTTACCTGGCAGACTATATTGATGTCAGGCATTTGTTTGCGATGGTCGCAATATTTCACGCTGCCCTGTTACTGATTTTTATCGAAATGCCCGACTACTGGATCTTGCTTTCATTTGCGTCGGTGTTTGGAGCTGCTGTTGGTGGCATCTACCCGGTATGGTCCGCTCTTACCGCAGCTAACTTTGGCGCGCGAAATTTTGGCCTGGTATTCGGCTCCATGGCGCCGGTGATGCAATCGATGGCTTTGGTGTTCGTCTATTTCGTCGCATCCAGTTTTGATAAAAACGGATCCTACAACTTTGCCTTTTATTGTTTTGTGGTCGCGGTCTTTATCGGCATGGTACTGATCTATGCGGTCAGGAAAAAACAAACGTGAATAATCAAATGAAATATTTATCATTCATAGTCCTACTGACAAGTTTGATTGCCTGCCAAGTCACGCCCGAGCTTGTACCTAACCAAGACACGAGATCTGTAACCCTGCCGCACACTGATGGAACCGGATTACGCTCAAAACCAACACCATTAAGCAAAGCACGGCAAAAAGCTCTATTCGAGGCAGGAAAAGAATCATGCGCTACTAATTGCGCTACTGAATTCAGTTCATTACTCGGGACCGCTGACCAGGCACCAGCGTATTCAAATTGCCAATCCAGTTGTATACGACCCGAATATTCTTTTCTCAACCTGACTAACAAAAGCGTGAAGAATTACAGCACCGATCCAAAAGACCCCAATCAACACTATATTGGCGTTATCTATCAGTGTGTTGAATATGCCAGGCGCTGGTGGATGATCAACCAGGGGATTACATTTGGTAGCATTGATAGCGCCCATGAAATAATTTATCTAAGCGAAGCTAAAAACATATATAGCAACAATGCCATTCCTCTAGCGCGCTCAATCAATGGTAGTGCTACAAAAGCACCCAAGCGTGGCGATCTTGTTATTTACTACCCCAAAGAAAACAATCCGAACTGGCGCTATGGCCATGTCGCCGTAGTCGTAGATGTTGATCTCGCACAGGGCATCGTGTCACTGGCCGAAGAAAACTATAATAATAAGAGATGGGAAAACCCGGTCAAATACGCGCGACAAATACAGCTAAAACAGACGCAAGGAAAATATCAGCTACTGGATATTGCCCCGAATGGTGAAGCCTACAATGACGGTGAAATTTCGGGATGGATTTACCCGCATACTGAGTAAAACCCGCTTTTGTCCTTAAACATTCTATTCAGTACTACAAGTCCATTAAAAAAGTAGGCGATCAGGGATATTTCAGCCCTACTTACAATAGATTACTTACTGAAGAGTGATCGTATAGTTTAAAATAACCCCCTTCTAACAAAACATAAAATGCTAGTTACACGGACGAACAACAATAAAATAAACATGACAAATTTATACAACAAACTACTGTTCATTATGATACTAACTCTGTGCAGCGTCAGCAGCTTTGCACAGGACCTTAATCAATACACCGTCTTTGAACACCGTGTGAGCAGTGGCGTCTTCCCACAAGTAAGCAACCCGTATGACCCTGATCAAATCAAAGTGGATTTATGGATCACCGCCCCTGACGGCACTATAAACGTACCCGCCTTTTACGAAGGTGCGGGGAATTCACCTTTCCCGACTTCTGGCGACTGGGTAGGCAGATTTTATATTACTCAAGCTGGAGCACATACCGCACGCTTTCTGGTTAACGGGGTTCAATCCGGACCATCGGTAAGCTTTAATGCGATTGCCCAACCACAATCTTCGGATCACCGCTTACAAGTTTCCAGTCAACACTCAAACTTTTTTGCTCGTGGTGGCAAACCTTTTCTGGTCAAAGGTCATAACTTTCCTTTCTTTGGTAATGATGATCCATTACAGAATGACCTCGATTATCTGGCCGAGCTGAAAACCGATCACGCCAATACCTTGAGGGTCTGGCTGGATATGGAATTTGCGCTGGGGTTGGAAGCAAAATTCCCCTGGCCGAGTAGTGAGTTTGAGGGGGTCAACCGCTACAACCAGCAACGTGCCAAGCGACTTGACCAAATCGTTGCTGCCTTTGCAGCGAACGATGCCTATTTGATGCTCACCGTATTCACGCATTGCTCGTGGGGTGATGACCCTGTTGACTGCACCCTCTGGACCAAGAGTGCCTACAATGCCAACAATTATACCGCAGCCGAGCGCGCCGCAACTCCTGGCTTGTTATTCAGCAATAAAGATGTCTGGAGTAATCAGGACACACGCAAACTAATGAAAAAGAAAGTGCGCTATGTAATGGCACGCTGGGGCGCTTACCCGCACTTTGGTATTTTTGAGTTATGGAACGAAGCGGACAACTATGGAATCTTCCCCCGCGAACGACACAATAACAACCTGAACGAATCTGATGCAGTCCGCTGCGCTCAGTGGCTGGAAACACGCCAGGTCAAAACCGACATGGCCAATTGGAACAATGATGTTTACAACTACGCAAAGAGTCTACGCGCGAACAAGTTAGTCACTACCAGTATTGCTTTATTGGATCATGCTCGTGACGCAGCCGAGCACAATATATGGAAAGCACCTACTACGCTCGAAGAAACCGTACCTACCTACTGCCCTCCGGGCACACAATTGAGTGCTCCGCGCGAAGCCTTCGAAGTTGATTTTCACGGTGCGCATCAATATGCCGGCAAAACCTTCAATGAAAACGGTGTTAACGAACGTCCGCTAATTCTTAATGAATGGGATGTACAAATGATTGAGGCCGTGCCCACGCGCAACAACATTGTGCCAAGCAAACCGTTATTCTTTGCCGAAGCCGGTCTGGGTGGGCGCTACCAGATAAGTGACGATCTTAACTTTGACTTCTTCCGCACTGCCACCTGGCTACCAATATTTCATTATCACACCGGCGGTACGACCTTTACCTGGGATATGTCGTATAACCGTAACGGTGGGCCACTGGAGTTTCATTATAAGTGGCCTGATGAATATGTAGATATCCTAGGCACTTTCAGCAGCATAACCGAAGGTTTTCAGGCTGAAGATAATCTAGCGGCTATCGCAACGCAGAACGTAAACTCTAAAATTCGTGTTGGTGGTTACACCTCGGATAGCAAAGCACATTTATATTTCATCAACCGCGATTTCTACCCCACCATTCCACGCAACTTGTTAAGCAGCACCAGCGCTAGCAATTTTTCTATCAGTCTTCGCCAAGCACCGCTGTATAAATCGATTTGTTATTCGACTGCGACCGGGCAGCTGTTAACTCAGGAAAATCAGCTCACGTTTGAAAATGGCAGCAATAATAAAACAACTGTCACTCTGCCTGTTCCCGCGTTTGAAGCAGATTTGTTCTGTCAGATAACGATAGATAATGGTGCGCCGATTCCAGAAGAAAACTGTAATGTAGCCGGTGATGAAGATGGTAATGGACTGGCCGATTGCAATGATCCCGCCTGCGCAGATAGTTGTAGCAATGACTGTCCGACGATATGTGGCGACATCGATGCCAACGGCGTAACCAATGCACAGGATGCTGCCTTGCTTGAAACGTTCATTCTGACCAGCACTCCTGATTGTGTCGTGCCATATGCGGATGTGCAATGGCCTGATGGCGTCATTAGTCAGGGCGATGTTGATAAAATACTGAAATCAGTTAATGAAGGCTGGTCGCAATGGCTGGTCTGCCCGAACTTAGCCCCACCTGATCCTGATCCTGATCCTGATCCCGATCCCGATCCCGACAACTGTCCTTCGATTTGCGGTGATGTTAACGCCAATGGATCTGTTGAGTTAACGGATGTGACTCTATTGCGCTCACAGCTGAGCACCAACAGTGTTCCAGCTTGTGTGGCTTCTTTCGTTGATGTGGGCTGGCCGGAAGGCACCATCTCTAACAATGATGCTGACAAAATAGAAACCGCGATCAATGACGGTTGGGCACAATGGCTCGAATGTAGCAATACTCCTACACCAGAACCCGATCCTGAGCCGGATCCCGACCCGGATCCGGATCCTGATCCAGAACCTGGCGACTGCCCTGCTATCTGTGGTGATGTTGATGCCAATGGCATTCTCAATCTAAGTGATGTGACGACTCTTGAGGCTCAAATCAGTGCTGGCAATGTGGCGGCCTGTGTTCAGGAACAAACCAATGTTGACTGGCCATGGAATGTTATCGACCAGCGCGATTCGAGTAAAATCAGATCAGCCATTGAAGGCGGTTGGGCGCAATGGTTAAGCTGTGAGCCGCTAGAATAATACGAACATAACCCCCAGCATTAGAGGAGTGGAATCCTTTAATGCTGGATCTCATCCCCTGGTTCGTCCTCTTCGCCACCAGGCACTGCTGATAACAAACAAGATAACACCACTGAGTGAGGTAACAATCGCTAGTGCCGAGAATATCTTTAACCAGATATTATGGAAATCATCCCGATCCACATAATCCATAATATGTAAGCCCCACAAGAAATCCCACATTCGCCAGGAATCAGAACGAATAGCGACAACCTCTCCACTCATTGCATTCAAATAGACATTCACCTTGTCAGAAGAAGTGGTGGTTACTTTATACAGCGGTAAATCACGCCCTCGATACTCACTACCACGATGATTCTTATCAATGCGTATTGCCTCAACCGGCTTCAAGTTGGTTTTCTTACTTACAATCTCGATTGCTTGCTGCCGCGTTATCTCGATTAACGGCATACCATTTGTATCATAATAAGCCAGAGCTTCTTCATCCTGAACCACCAACACCGGAGCATCAAGCCTGAAAATCAGGCGCATATCTTTCGCCAGATATGAACTATTGAATTCGGATAACTCAAATGAATGAAACTCCACGGCCTGCCGGTAAGGAGCACCCCGAATCGAATCTATATTCTTAAACGCAAAGTACGTGCCGGAGACTGTCCATGCCAGCAGCTGCAGTGAGACCAACAAGCTAATGTATTTATGTATTTTTCTCATAGTTTTTGTTTTAAATAGATAATAAGTTTTACCGGATAACGCTAAGTTTCAAGTGCACGTTTAATCACTTTTACGGCTGTGGCAGTATCCGCATCAAGAAAACCATGACCCCATTGCGGTTGTTCCAATACCTCCCCATTATTCAAATATGGAATGATACGAGGCGTTTGTTCGGCAAGATCATCATCAGGATTGATCACTGTAATCGGATGCGATAAGCGCTTTACTACGCTTGCAAATTTTGGTGCGTAAGCAAAGGCTGCTCTATGACCCCATTCATGAAGCTCACCTGCACGAAGATTTTCTGCAAACGAGCGAGCCGCCATTTCCAACGTCATTCCCGGGCCACGGTGATGCATCATCTCGGCCCACATATGTTTAAATCGGGAGCCTTCCTTATCCAAAGGTATCGAGTGATATAAGCGCTTGAAATCTTCTAGCTCAACTTCAGTAAAAACCGGCGCTGAAACCATGACGATGTTACCGGTCTGCTCTGCTCGTTGATGTGCAGCTTCTGCAGCGACGAGTGATCCGGTGTGATAGCCCAAAAAGTCTACTTGTCCCAACTTCAATGCATCGACTACTTCCCACATCGATTCGGCATAATTTTCGATAGTCACCGCAGGTTGTGACGGAGGTGGATCAGACTCACCAAACCCCGGATAGTCAGGCGCGACGATAATTCGATCATCGGCTGCTGCGCTCATAAAACCTTGATAAATCCAACCAGACTTGGGACTCATATGCAGGCAAACCAACGGGCGATGAGTTATTGTATCGGGCTTGGCAACTCGAACATGAATTTGCCCATATTGCCCATCAATAAATTGCCTGAGCATTTTCATATCAGTGTTTCCAATATTTGAATCATGCCTGCTTTTCGAAACCGACTATGTTTGATTTCAAAGGCCGGACACCTAGCGTCAACAATAATCCAACCACCATCATAATGATGATGACTATAAATGCTAAGGAATAATCACCACGTAAGTCAAACAACCAGCCTGTAGCTGCTGCACCAAAACCTGCGCCGGCAGACTGCATTAGTGACACCGTCGCATTTATTTTTCCTGCCGCTCGCATACCGAATAAGGCCAGTAGAATGTAATTGTACAAAGTATGTAAACCACCCCAACCAAAAGCAGTCACTGCGACAAATAACCAGATGTAGCCCGGCAAATAAAACAAGCCAATCAAACCAATCAACATGATCATCATATTAGTACGCATCAGACTAAATGGACTTATATGATCAGATAACCAGCCCGTAATGAGTTTTCCAGCCAATCCAACCAGCGAATATAAACTTAAAGCAAGACTCGCCGAACGTGCTGTGAATTCAAGCGAACGCATATACAGAAACAAGTGTGATGCTACTGCTACCACGCAAAAAAATGTCAAACCTGCTGCAATGGCTATAAAAATAAATTGCCGGGTACGAATAGCCGCTTTATATTCCATACCATGTTGATGCTCAGCTTCATCTGCTTTTGATTTCTCTCTTCCAGCAATACGGTTATGTAACAAAAACCCGACCATAATCAAAATAACTACTGGTATCACTGCCTCCATTTGCATCGCCTGACGCCAGCCCTTTGCTTCAATCAAAGCAGTTGCAAGCGGCGGCAAGATAACGCCACCAATACTACTGCCAGCCAGGGTCATGCCAACCGCCAAACCACGACGCTCGGGCATAAGTGAGACCGCACCAATAATCCCAACCATATTACCTGCGCTGGCAAGCACCATAGCCAACAACACATGCAAGGCATAGATATGCATCAAGCTGGAGATAAAACCGTAAGAAAAATACACGACTGCAAGCACAGCCAAACCAAACATGAGTGGTGGCTTGAACCCAACCCGATCCACCAAAGCACCAACCCCAAGCACCAGCACAGACGCACCCAGAAAATTTATAGTATCTCTGAGTTTTAACTCCCGCAGGGACCAGCCAAACTCGGTTAGCAAAGCCTCATCAAAAACTGTCAGACCGGCATTGATCATGGTGTTGCTTGCAGCTACGGCGAGCATACATAACAACACTCCGATTACTGGATACCATGAATAAGCTTGTAAGCGAGAAGCGATCAGGACAAAATCAACTCAGGATACGCCGCAACCTGACAGATGCGAACACCACAGTTACCCCCTGTAAATAGTGACTGCAATGCATTTGGCATATTCTCTAGGCCAGCCAATACATCGGTATTATCAATCAATTTTTCTGCTTTGTACCAAGCCATCAGTTGCTCTTCTGCGAGCGGGAATTGATCATGATAATCAAATACAAAGTAACCCTGCATCCGTGCACGCTTGCGTAACAAGTTCTTGTAATTGCGAGGACCAGGAGCTGCTTCATCATAATCGGTAGCAATGAAGCCGCAAATAATAATACGGGCACCCAAGGCAAGATGGTTTAGTACTGCATCAAGCTGATCACCACCAACATTATCAAAATACACATCGACTCCGTGAGGACACAGATCTGACAAACTTTGTTCGAGATCATCATGCTTGTAGTCAATCACATCATCAATGCCATAGCTGCGCGTTAGCCACTGACATTTATCACTGCTGCCGGCAATTCCTATCACTCGCGCTCCCAACGCCTTGGCTATTTGGACAGCTGACGAGCCCACACCTCCAGCCGCTGCAGAGACCAGTACAGTATCCCCGGCATTGACGGCACCCACTTCGGTCAAACCAAAATAAGCAGTAATACCAGCTGACCCAAGAATGCCAAGCGCTAAGGAGCAAGGGTAAATATCTTTCGCGATTTTTCGCGGCGCCAGCATGCCAGCCTCATTGTCTGTATGAATGCTGTAATCCTGCCAACCAGTTGCTGCCATCACCAGTTCACCAGGATGAAAAAGATCCGATTTGGACTCTTTCACCACCGCCACACCACGCCCACGCATTACTTCTCCAGCCGCAACCTTGTCATGCATACTGATTGTGTCTGTTACATAAGCGCGCTGTGCAGGTGAAGTACCCAGGCACAGCGTCTGCAGTAAATATTGATTTTTATCAGGTACAGGCAGAGCAGTTTCGACCAACTCAAAATGTTCTGCACCAACCAGTTGCTCAGGCTCAATTGGTGCTTTTAAACACCACTGTCTATTCATGCCACTAGCTGGTTGACTGATATGCATAGCTATTCCTGTTTATCTCAAACCAGTGTAACGGATCATCTTTTCACTCACAATTATGAAGACAATAAAAAATGACCTGGCGATGGAAGGATTGCTTCAGAGCCATATCTTCAAATAACTGATGAATAAACTCTGCATCGAAGTTATTCTTTGTTCATGAAAGAATGTAACTCATGTGGTAAATGCTGTATCAATTACAGTAATGGTGATTTACATGCCTCAGAGCAGGACATTAAATTCTGGGAAATTTTCAGACCTGAAATTGCGGCGTATGTGGCTGACGGGAAAATCTGGATGGATCCAGAAAGTGGAGCACAAATCGAGCTTTGTCCGTGGTTACAAAAAGAAGATAACAAATACACCTGCTCCATCTATCATGATCGCCCGGAAGACTGCCGTATCTACCCGGTCAGTATTGCTGATATGATAAAAGATGAGTGCGAAATGTTGGAGCAGAAAGATCTTGTCAATCCTGATCGCGCGCAACAGAGACTGGAACGCTTTACACTCTAGCCACTAAAATTAAATCAGACTACTTTGGGGAGTAACCAATCGCTACTACAAACAAATCCAGTCAATGGTCTGGACTCGCCGGCTGGCTAATCGTTTGCTACGCCGCCGCCGCTGTAGGCGCAGTTGCTTCAGTCAAAGCCGTTGGCTTTTATGAGCAACTAAACCAACCCGAATGGGCACCACCAGCTTTTCTTTTTGGTCCGGTCTGGACAATACTGTATTGTTTAATCTCAGTAGCTGCATGGTTAGTATGGCAAGCCGGTGGTTTTGAAAAACAGCGTAAGCCGCTAACATTTTTCTTTATCCAGCTAGCCTTTAACTCGCTCTGGAGTTGGTTATTCTTTGCCTGGCATAAAGGCGGACCTGCCTTGATTGAAGTAATCGTTCTCTGGATATTGATAGCGATCACTACCCTGCTGTTCTGGCGGGTCCGCCCACTGGCTGGTGCGTTACTCGTGCCTTATTTAGCCTGGGTCAGCTTTGCCAGTGTACTGAATTATTCCTTGTGGCAACTCAACCCGATCTTGCTAGGTTAAGATCAGGCGGCCTGCTCTGGCGTAGCCGGTGTCACACATGCCACATCCAGTCCCAGCACATGAATCGCCCGACCCATACCCATCCAGGCGGCAATACAGTAGGTGATGTCCGTTACCTCGGTATCGCTGTAAGCAGCTTTAAATTCCTTCCAGAATTCCTCATCAACCGCTAAACCTTTAGGGTCATTTCCCATTAGACGAGCATATCGCACCGCCAGATTTTCCTGTTGATTGAGACTACTTAAATCATCATCAAGAATGGCCGAATAAAATGCTTCATCAGGCGCATCACCATTCGCGGCTATCCCACCATCAATACCCAACTGATTGATATCACGTGCAGTACGGAAATCTTTACATAACAAACAACCGTTGATGGCTGCAGTGGCGATGCGCGCTGCCTCAAAGACACGTAAGGGTAATTTACTGTGTTGATAGATTGAGTAGGAAAATGCATTACCGGCATCAACGATACCCGGCGCATATGACTGGGCTGATGCCATTGGATCAAGTGCCTGACCGGCTTGTTCGGAGGTGGCGATTCTCATGAGATGTTCTCCAATACAGAAATATTTTTACTGAACGTAATAGCAGTGTAACATTTGAAAAGACAATAATTACAATGGATTTAATATGACCACAGCACTCTGGTGTCTCTTTCTTGCAGGATTACTACATATGTTTTCTAAAACACCACTGTTTCGTGCGCAATTGAAAACATCTGCAGGCTACGACAACAATCACCCACGTGAGCAACAACAAGCATTAGAAGGCGCAGGCAAAAGAGCATTAGCAGCGCATCACAATCAAATCGAAAGTTTTCCAATATTCGCTGCCGGTGTGCTGGTAGCGAGCTTCAGTGGAGTAACTTCTGCGGTAGTATCCTGGCTGGCTATCGCATACATAGTTAGTAGAATCGCCTACTTATTTTTCTATATGAAAAATATTGCGATGCTGAGAACGTTGGTATGGATAATTGGCTATGCAAGTTCATTGGCACTGATATGCAGCCCTGCATGGGGCGTGTAGCTACGTAAGTGCTACATTGGCTGACCTGCAAACAAACTCAACTGCTTAGTGGCTTACAATAAAAATGACTTCTGATACACGGGTTGAGCAGAAACAACTGACGATAATCTGTGCTGATAACCAACCAATAAGAGGCACGTTATTCCAACCACGGGATAAATCAGTTGCCGGAGCACTAATGATTGCTCCGGCAACTGGAATTAAACAAACCTATTACTACGCTTTTGCCAGCTGGTTGGCACAACAAGGTTTTTGCACCATCACCTATGATAATCGTGGCATAGGCCAATCACTTAATGGCAGCATACGAGAATGCCCAGCAACTTTGCAAGATTGGGGTGAACTTGATATGCCGGCTGTCCTGGAGACTCTGATCAAACAGGTACCAGATACGAAGTATCATCTCATCGGTCATAGCGCTGGCGGCCAGCTAACAGGGTTGATGCATAATGCATCCGGATTAAGCAGTATGTTTAATTTTGCCTGTTCATCCGGCAATATCTCACAGATGAATTACACTTTTAAACTGCAAGCGTGGTTTTTTATGAATGTTTTCATACCCTTTAGTAACCTTGCCTTTGGGCATACCAAGTCACATTGGATGGGCATGGGTGAGCCCCTGCCGAAAGCAGCAGCTCAACAATGGGCCCGATGGTGTAATGGCAATGGATATGTAAAAACTGATTTTGGAAAATCGATTAAAAATCACAATTACGATAGCTTACAATTACCTTCACTTTGGCTGCATGCACAAGACGATGATATTGCCAACCATGCCAATGTTCTGGAAATGAAAAATGTCTATCGGAAAAGTGAGTCGAAGATAATCTCATTGAACCCGCTTGAAACGGGTAACAACTCTATTGGTCATATGGGCTATTTTTCTCGTTCATGCAGTAACTTGTGGCCGCTAGTACTCGATTGGCTAGAACAACATAAATAAAATAGTAGTCGTGGAAAAATTATTTTCATACGGAACCCTGCAACTTGACACCGTACAAGAGGAAACATTTGGACGTTTATTAACTGGTAAAAAAGATATTTTGACAGGCTATGTACTCGATAAAATCCGGATTAAAGATATAGCAGTAATTGAAACCAGTGGCACAGACAGACACCCAATCCTTGTCTTTACCGGCGATACTTCAGACCATGTATCAGGTACTGTGTTTGACATTACCACAAATGAATTGAAAAAATCAGACGAATATGAAGTTGCTGAATACCAACGCGTTGCAGCTCAACTAAAATCCGGTGTGACCGCCTGGATCTATGCCGACGCCCGGCATGTACGCTAACAAACACAGATGCGAAGATGTATTATAATTTATACCTATAATTCTTCACGAAACAGAATATCTAACAGGAGATACACAATGTTTAGTCATGTCATGGTCGGTGCCAACGACATCGAACAATCAAAAAAATTCTACGATGAAATATTAGCAACCATGGGTCATGAACCCGGTGTAATCGACGAAAAAGGACGTTGTTTTTATTTTACAAAATCCGGTGTTTTTGCATTGAGCAAACCCATCGATGGCCAACCGGCATCCAATGCTAATGGAAGTACTATAGGCTTTGCGGCCAAGACGCCTGAAGTAGCTGATGCCTGGCATGCGGCAGGAATAGCCAATGGTGGTACTACCTGCGAAGATCCTCCGGGTGTTCGTGAAGGCGGCACTATCGGCAACCTGTATCTCGCCTACCTCAGAGACCCATCAGGTAATAAAATTTGCGCCTTGCATAGGATACCTTAAGCAAGCTCTCCGTCTAAAATCTTTCTGCATCAAGCACAAGGTTAGTTTTGTGCTTGATGCTGCAAGTGAAAGAGTACGTTATTCACATTGGGTAAGTGTTCGACATCCAGCATAATCACTACTGTCTCGATGCCATTACGACTTCCATAGCCGACAGCGTCGTTCAAAAAATAGCTTTGTGATGAAGCCCCGTCATCTATAACCACCAACTCTTCTTCCTCTTCAAACGGCTCGTCGTCCTCTTCATTCTTGCCGGGAACATGCTCAATCTCCAGATACAGGATTTCATCAGACCGCGGTAATTTTTCGAGTTTGGCGGCTAGGTCATATAAACTTTCTGAGGTTTTAATTTCCGATTCCACTGAGGCTATAAGATCAGCATGGTTAGTATAAACCACGTCTTTTTCTGCCCACTCGGGAAAATCAGCAAAGCCACGATAAATACTGTAACTACAATATGACATGGTGACTAATAGTAGCAACAGACACAAAACTACCACCTTGCTCCCACTGGATTTTTTGGGCGTTTCCAGTTCTCTTACCATGCTTGGCGACTCTCAATTGAATATGTGTATGGATTATCTGCGTCAGATAGCAGGGCTGTCTATGCGATGAGTCTCATCCTGATCTTCACTTTTTACAATTTTATGTAATTTAACCGGATTTTGCGTTTAGAATTATCCTGATAATAATAATGAGAGGACAAGCATGAATATTTTTGACGTTAACTGGATAGCCGTTATTGTGGCAGCCCTTTCCGGGTTTATGGTGGGCGGCTTGTGGTACGGACCGATCATGGGTAAGAAGTGGATGGGTGCTGTTGGCTTGTCTGAAGAACAAATCAAAAGTGGAAACGCCGGTGCCTTGTACGGCGGTGCGTTTGCATACGCCCTACTCGCCTCATGGACGCTGGCACATACTTTCGCTACTTACGGTAGTGAGCTGAGTGTAATGGTTAAAATACTTACTGCGTTTGGCGTTGCTTTGGGTTTCATACTGCCAGCGTTGGGCACCAATTATTTATTTCAAATGAAATTTAGAAAACTATTTTTTATTGATGCTATGTACTGGATTTTATTTTATCTTGCGATGGGTACTGTGCACGCACTCATATCCTGACAGGCTCGCATCAGCCAGATTTTGTGGCTGGTGCAAGTTGAAAATACTATAGGTAGGAATGCTGTTGTACTTCAGCGATGGTATCTGGATGTGAATATGCATTTCTGACTCTATCTACCGCAGATTTCTTATCCCTGTACATAAATGCGTCTGCTTCACGAATAATGTCGTCCAGAGAGACTTTATCTCTCGGGTCAATAGCAACCGCACCATAGGAAAAAGATAGATCATATCCTTTGTCGGACTCCTCATTATCCCGGGCAACTGCTTTTTGGAATCTGTTTAACAATAACGAGTTGTCTACAATTTGATCGCTGGACAACAGTACAGCAAACTCATCGCCACCAACCCGAGCCATCAAGTCGGTCCCTCTGAAAATTTTCTGCATCACGTCTGCAAAATATTTCAAGGAATCGTCACCTTCGGCATGCCCAAAGTCATCATTGATGGCTTTGAAGTTATTCATATCAAGGGAAATATACACGGAGTGTTCATCATTCTCGACCGCATCCAGCAATTGCTGTCTGGCTTGCGCCATAAAGCCCCTGCGATTCAACAAACCGGTGAGGTAATCCCGGGTCGCCAATTCTACGGCGATCAACTCGCGGCTGGCCAACTCAGCCAGATCTTTTAGCGCGATGACATCGCTACTCGAAAATTCTCGTGTTTGAGTATCAATCAGGCACAACGTACCCATTATTTTTCCAGAAGCATCATGTATCGGAGCACCTGCATAAAAGCGAATACCCAAATCACCCGTGACTAATGGATTATCAAAGAAACGCTCATCTTTCGTGGCATCGTGGATAATCATCGGTTCATCGCTGAGAATAGCGTGACCGCAAAAAGAAATATTACGTGGAGTCTCGTCCACACTCAATCCGCAGGACGATTTGAACCATTGACGATCCTCATCGACCAAACTCACCACAGCGATCGGTACATTGAACATATGTTGTGCAAGACGTGTGAGTCGGTCAAAGCGTTCTTCCGGACCGGTATCCAGTATATTTAAAGAATGCAGCGCTTTAATTCTTTGCGCTTCATTTTCAGTAATCTCGGGGGTTTTCATGAATATCCCTATTCCTTTATTGGCATATGTCTAAGATGCTCAATAAGCTAATTCCACATAAGCATTGTGTCATTAAAGTCATTTGTCTATC
>CALISW010000022.1 GCA_938041655.1 uncultured Thiotrichales bacterium
ATACCAGGAATGCCGGCTGCCAGTGCACCCCAGCGCACCTCTTCTTCCTTTACATTGCCGTCATCATCGAGATACATATCTCTATGCGCAGCAAGCGGTGCAATCTCCCGCCCATCAATCATCACATGCTTGCCATCCGAAGCACGCTGCAATAACCACAACCCGCCACCGCCGAAACCCGATGAGTAAGGTTCAGTGACACCGAGCGCCGCTGATATTGCAACGGCTGCATCAAAGGCATTACCACCGGCTTCGAGTATCTCCAGGCCGGCCTGAGTTGCCTCAGGTGTCGCGCTGGCAACCGCCACCTGCCCTGTTGCAAGGTTGGATTCAAGTGTTGAAGGAGAAACAACACATGCGCTTAAGAGTAATAATACGATGGTGGCAAAAAAGGACCGCAACATGATGTAGAACCTTATTCAAAGCAATCAATAAGGATACAAGTAACGCAGTTTAATTTCAGCCTGGGTTTACTTCGTCAATGCCTGATACTTTATTAACAGTTGCTGCTCGGTTTCGGGATGATCTGGATCTTTGGGAATACAATCAACCGGACAAACCACGACGCATTGCGGCTCATCAAAATGACCAACACATTCAGTACATTTATCGGGATCGATTTCATAGATAATCTCACCCGCATAAATTGCAGAGTTTGGGCACTCTGGCTCGCAAACATCGCAATTTATGCACTCATCGGTAATCAGTAAGGCCATCAGTAAATACTATTCTAAAGATGGACAGAATATATCCTATTCAAGGCAATGCTGCTTGAATTTCATGACACGAAACCACCACACCTTTTTCACTATAATTCCAGTGATTTCTAGTGTTGATAAAGCCCTGAGGCTATCATGTAGACATTCCATTATTGATTACATCATGACCAACCAAACCTTTATCAAGCGCTTTTTAAAACTAGAATCTTCTGGCGGTATACTTCTGATGATTGCCGCTGCAGCGGCTCTAATCATCGCCAACACCCCACTGGAGAAGTATTACGCCTTGCTACTTGATACGCCGGTTGAAATTCGGATCGGTGGTCTTGAAATAGCCAAGCCTTTATTGCTCTGGATTAATGACGGCTTAATGGCAATTTTCTTTTTTCTAGTTGGACTGGAATTAAAGCGTGAACTACTGGAAGGCGAATTATCCGACCCTCGAAATATTATCTTGCCGGGTGTAGGCGCCATTGGTGGCATGCTGGTTCCGGCGCTCATATATATCTATTTTAATCATCAGGACCCAGTCGGCATGAAGGGCTGGGCGATACCGGCTGCTACCGATATTGCTTTTGCACTGGGTATTCTGGCTTTACTCGGATCTCGAGTGCCTGTATCGATAAAAATATTCCTGACCTCATTGGCTATTTTTGACGATATAGGCGCGATATTAATTATCGCCTTTTTTTATACCGCCAAGATTTCGATTTACGCTCTGATAGCTGCCGCGATTTGTACTGCCATATTGTTTTTAATGAATCGCAGAAAAATAGAAGCAACCAGTATGTATTTATTTATTGGCGCCATCATGTGGGTATCGCTACTCAAGTCAGGCGTTCATGCCACGTTGGCTGGCGTAATACTGGCAATGTTTATTCCCATGCGCAGCCATATCAACCCGGAAGAGTCACCGGCCAAAGATCTCGAGCATGACCTACACTCCATGGTTGCCTATTTCGTATTGCCGGTGTTCGCCTTCGCCAATGCCGGTATCAGCTTGAAAGGCTTTCAAACCGAACAACTGTTTCACGATGTACCTATGGGTGTAGCGCTTGGTTTATTTGCCGGAAAACAAATTGGTATTTTCGGCTTATGCTGGCTAGCTGTTAAAGTCGGCATGACCAAACTGCCGCAAGGAATGAACATGGGTTCACTTTACGGTACTGCGGCTCTCTGTGGCATCGGCTTTACCATGAGTTTATTTATCGGCTCGCTCGCATTTGAAGAAACCGATGTAAATATGCTGTTTGACGAACGCCTGGGAATCATTATTGGCTCAATTGCCTCAGGCATTGTTGGCTTTCTGGTGCTGTCAAAATCGCTGCCTAAAGCTGTAGAGAGTTAAACCGCTCACGATACAAGAGTACTCATTCAGGCTAGACTATCTGAATGAATGGCAAGTCTAACAATTTACGCATACCAGCTGATGAGATCGAGTGGCAAGCAATACGCGCCAGTGGCGCTGGCGGGCAAAACGTCAATAAAGTCGCCACTGCAATTCATCTGCGCTATAACGTGCACAATTCCAGTCTCTCGGATTTTCAAAAACAACGCGTCTTACGTAGTAACGATAATCGTATTACCTCAGAAGGTGTGGTGGTTATCAAAGCCATGCGTCATCGTACCCAGGAACGTAATCGTCGTGATGCGATTGAACGTTTGTCCGCATTTATTGAAAGTTGTCTGAAGCAACCCAAGCATAGAATCAAAACCAAACCGAGCCGAAATTCACAAAAACGACGCATGGACAAGAAAACCAAGCATGGAAAAAATAAAGCGCTGCGTCGTAAACCAATCGATTATTAACCACTAGACAAGGTAGACTAACGCTATGGAAAAACAAGCCTTCGCCAGTCTTGATGACTTTTACACGTTCTACTTAAGCGAGCATGCTGACGTAACCAATCGTCGTTTGCATTTTCTGGGGACCAGTTGTGCTCTGATTTTATTGTGTTGTTTTTTATTGACGCTGCAATGGCAACACATAGCCACAGCGTTTATCAGCGCCTATGGCTTTGCCTGGCTGGGCCATTTTATTTTTGAGAAAAACAAACCCGCCACCTTTCAATATCCCCTGCGTAGCTTTGCCTGTGACTGGATTATGTATAAAGATATCTGGATTGGTCGTATCTCACTGAAAGAGTAATGGCGCAAAAATCTACCATCTATAAGGTTCAGCTCGAGATTGCCGATCTGAATCGGCATTATTATGCTTCTCACAATCTCACACTGGCATGCCACCCTTCTGAAACCACAAGGCGCATGCTTTGTCGTTTGTTAATATTCATTCACAATGCCAGCGAACAACTCCGTTTCACCAAAGGTATAAGTACCAACGACGAACCCGACCTGTGGGAAAAATCTCTCACAGATGAAATTGATCTTTGGATCGATTTAGGGCAACCCGATGAACGACGCATAGCCAAGGCTTGTGGTCGTGCAAAAACAGTACGTATCTACGGTTATGAGCCACGCGCATTTTCTGTTTGGTGGCAACAACATCAGGCGGCACTGACACGCTATAAAAACCTGACAACCTGGGAATTGGACTTGCCAAACGACAATGATCTGGATTCAATTTTAGATCGAACCATGAAGTTACATTGTACCCTACAAGAAAATGAGATCCTGGTTGCATCAGGTAGTCAGGCGATATCCACAAGCTTCAGACAAAAACCATGAATTTGTAGGAAAACACAGATTAATCAGGCACTTAAGTACTAGACAGATGTTAAATCTGTTGCATTCCTACACCCGTTTGTGTTTAGATCACACCGTTAATCGATAATTTAATACCGTTTATTCAAAGATTCGACCAACTCGAATCACTACTTAAAGACAAGATCAGACCATGATCGCATGCAAGGAAGCATGTCAGCGCAGGATGCCTCGATAGTGAGTAAACGCTTAACGGGGAAAAGACATGAAATTTCTAAAATCACCATACCTGGTTTTGGCTGGCCTTATTTGCTGCATGACCATGCAGCCAAACTTTGCTGGAACAGATTTAGAAGGCCTGCTCACTGAAAATGGCATAGATGAAAATGTAACAGTAACAATGCATCCAAGTCGTGTCATTGTACGCTTTAAAACATCTGATCAAATAGCTGCAATGGAAAATCATCAAGGCTTTACCAATGTTGATGCTTTTTTGATGACTATTGGTGCAACACGAGATCAAAGCCTTTCACTGGACTCACCTAATCAAAAACGCTCTCTGGACTTCTTGAGTCTTGATGAAGGCGTCAATGTTATGGATGCAATTAACGCATTACATGGTTCCGGGATCGTGGTCTATGCAGAACCGGATTATGTCTACAAGACCAGCGTTGATAAATCCGAGTTATTACCTCTGTCTAATCAACACAAAGGCAGATCAATTTCAGGAAAAATGAGTCTGAATGAAAATACTCCCAATGATCCACTTTTCCCTGAGCAATGGGCACTAGAAAATACAGGTCAACAGGATGGTCTACCAGGTGCTGATATCAATATTCTTGAAGCCTGGGAAATTTCCGAAGGCACCGGTGATACAGTTATTGCTGTTTTAGGTGATGGCATTTTTTGTCATGAAGATCTGGAATGTATGGGTGAACGCGCCGAAACCGAATTTAATAGAATTGTAGACAGGCTCTTTATCGCAAGAAGTAGTACACAATACGCAGGCTTGATGGGTGCAAAAAAAGATAACGAAACCGGAATGGTTGGCGTTAATCCAAACGCCACAATAGTTGCATATTCTTATAAAGAATGGGAAGAAGACGATGAACGACCAGACCGTATGAATCTGGAGTTTAGCTTCGGCGACTTTGTTTCCAGATTTAGCGCAATTATAGATTCTAAAGTTAGTGGTCAAAGAAATATCAGAATCGTTTTTCTTGATGCTCCATATAATCTGAACAGCGATTTATTCCGTGATTTGGTAATCTCAGCAGGAGAAAACGGGATTCTGATGATCAGAGGTTATACAGGCTCAAATAGAAATAATCGATATCTCTTGCAATCACTACCTACGAACCGAAATGATCAGGTCGAAGGTGGCTCGGCGGATGATGTTAATGACGTAACTATCGCGGCACCCGGCCTTGATGTAACAACTTCTACTATAGCACAAACCGGACCATTCGATTTTACTTCAGAATATACGACCATCAGTGATTCATTCGCCTCAGCTGCTTATGTAGCAGGTGCTGCAAGCTTGATTCTGGATCATAACCCGGGGCTTAGCCCACTTGGCCTCAAATCATTAATATCTCAAACCGGTGACCCGGTTGCTAGTTTATCCGAGGTTGTTAAATCTGGAAGACGACTCAATGTTGCCAATGCTCTCAACTGTGAGCCCGGCAATCCTGTTCTAGAATTTCTTGAAGCACCAGAAGACGGTTTTCGCCTTGCAACAGGCGCAATTTCCAGTGTCGAATATAGTGCTTATGACTGTGGTGAAGTTATTCCAGCAGCCATTATAGTAAGACCTGACAATGGCGATGCACCCTTTCAATTAGTCGATGATGGTACTAGCGGTGATCGAATTGCTAACGATGGTATTTACTCAGGTCAATGGCTAGCTATGAACAGCGCAGAAAATGTGAACCTGAACATTCAATCATTCTCTCCAGAGCTCCAAACCAAGACAATCTCGGGCTCTGTAGTAGAACGACCTGAGGCTGTGAATATTGAACTGGTCAGTTTGCTTGAGGTGACTGGTGAAGAGTGTGAGGCAGGCAGTGTTTATCGTTTTAGTACCAACTCTGTTCTGTCCAGTAATTCAATCGATGTTCTGGTTACCATAGGTGAAAACCAGCACTTTGAAAATTTTAGTTTTAGACAAAGATGTCTAATGATAGTGGACGGACGACTTCGAGCATGGGTTGGAGATAGTCTTGAGCCGGCTTTTGCAGACTTGAACTATAAAATTGTTGAAGCAGGAACAAACACCGAAATTAAAGCCGATTCTTTATTGATGACAGCATTTGATCTTGATACCAATGATAATGTGTTCAATCATGACACTGATGACATTTTACTCGACTCACCAAGCACGCTATTAGTTAGTCCTGACTCTGAAGTCACCGGATTAAACGGAGATTTTATTGATGGTCGTTACACACATTTATTAAAAGGCACAAATCAAAGAGGTTGTCGAGACAGCGGAGCTACCCGCGAGATAACGTGTAGCGGAGCCGCGTTATGGGATTCAAAAGGGTTGGGTATCAGCAATGTTAATTTCAGAGTACAAAACCTCAGAACTCCAGAAGGTAATGAACGATTATTTGATATCTCGTTCCTGGTTCAGGATGCAATTGACCTTGTTAATCGCCCACCGGTTGCAATTATAGATGGCTTCCCTAGTGGAGGACCGGCCCCATTAACCGGCAATTTCACAGCGGCAAATTCATTTGATGTCGGTGGCGAAGTAGTCAACTACGAATGGGACTTTGGTGATGGTACCACCGCAAATACTATGGAAGCTTCTCATACATGGGCTGTAAATGGCATCTACACCATGATTCTCACTGTCACCGATAATGATGGCGCCTCGTCGGTTGAAGTGATTTTGGTTAACGTAACTGATGCCGACGATGATGTACCACCACGCATGCGTCTTATAGGAGACAATACGATCTTCCTTGAATTAGATGAGACCTATGTTGAGCAAGGCGCAGTTGCGGTTGATGATCGCGATGGTCCACTTGAAGTGACAGTGAGCGGCACAGTTAACACTGGCGCAGCTGGTATCACAACAATCACCTACACTGCCACTGACAATGCTGGTAACAGCAGCAGCGTTGAGCGCATTGTCATTGTTGATAACACCTTGGACTTTAATGCACCGGTGATCAGCTTGAATGGTCCTGCAAATATCAGTCTGGATTTGAACAGCACTTATAACGAACAAGGCGCAACAGCACTTGATGATCGAGACGGTATTGTAGATGTCGTTATCAATAGCACAGTAGACACTAGCGTTGCCGGCGAATACATCGTTTCCTACACAGCCAGTGACAGCAGTGGTAATTCCACGCAAGTGACGCGTACAGTAACCGTCATTGATGATCCTGCCGA
>CALISW010000023.1 GCA_938041655.1 uncultured Thiotrichales bacterium
GCTCGATTAAAACTCCAGCGTGATACCTGCATTGATGGTGCGAGGTTGCAGGAAGGTTGCTGAGGTTGCGCCGATACGGTAATTGATCGAGTCCTCATCCGTGGCGTTTCTTGCCCAAAGCGCAAATTCCCACAGGCCGCCACCGATTTCCACATCTGACAAGCTGACTCGTGCATTCATCAAGCCAAATGATTCAACTTCTACCCGACCAAAGTTAGTATTGGCCAGCGCCAGTTGATCATCTTGCCAGGCATAGTCGAGGTGAAATTGCAGTGTGCCTAACGAGACAGGCACATCGAAGTCAGCAAAAATGCTGTACGCCGTTTCGGGTGCCCATACCAGTTCTGTAGTCGCGGTACGATCGGTTCCATCTGGGAAGATCGCGTCAGTGATTTCATGGTCCAGAAATGAAGCATTGAAACCGATGGTCAGATTGTCGCTGGCCGCTGCCAAGACATCCAGCTCCAGTCCGTTTATTTCAGCTTCGCCGGAATTGAACACTTCAACAAACTGCGGGTTATTAACCGGGTCAGGTAGATAGTCGAGAATGATGTCGTCAATGTTCATCTGGAAGATTGCGCCATTGAAGCGAACTCTGTTGTTGAATAGCTCTGCTTTCCAGCCTAGCTCGTAAGAGACCAGCGTTTCTTCATCAAAGCCTTGTGCATAGTTCAAGCCATTACGACTGGCACCGCCCGAGCGGAACGCAGAAGCGGCTTTGATATATGTCGATACATCATCGTTCCACTGGTAATCCGCTACTACCGACCAGTCGGTTTTACTGAAGTCCGAACCGGTAGCTCCCGGGAAGAAGCTGTTAAAGGCCCAGCCGTCATTACTTCTTTCAGTGCTGCGATCATCCTGGGTATAACGTAAGCCTACAGTAAGATCGAGTGCTTGCATTGACTCGGGCATCCAGGTCACTTGTCCAAATGCTGCTTGAGATTCTATGTCGCTATCCATGGTGTATTCACCGAGATAGAAAGGAAACACCGTGCCGGGCGTGAAGGGGGCAACGCACGGTGGTGCGATGCCGCCACCGCCATTACCGCCCTGGCCGAAAATACTACAAGGGCTTGCGGGAACAGGGCTGAGAAAATCAATAATATAAATCCCGGTAGCATCAAAGGTAGAGCGATTCAGGTACTGACGCTCAATCTGGGTCGCATCTTCTTCAAGCCAGTAGAGACCGGCTACATAATTGATATTGTCGCTTGTACCGATTAATTGAAATTCTTGAGATAGCTGTTCGTGATCGGTACGTGTGCCAACTTCAAAGTTACCGGCGCCACCAAAAGACTGTGAGAAACTGGTAGAGGCGTTGTCATCAAACTCGCGCAAACCGGTCAGTGACTTGAAGGTCAGTGAGTCATTAATGGCATAATTTATGGTGAGGTTATGACCTTCTACTTTGGTCGTTGTGGTTGGTAGGGTGTAGGCAAATTCACCGCCGCCTGTTGGCGTGCGTGTTTGTTCCAGGCGATTGGGGAAGCTGTTAGTAATTGGCATGAAGCCCGCATCCAGTCCACCTGCTGGTCCGATGTACTGAAAGTAGGGAGAGCCAACGTCCATATCTGCATTGTCATAAGCGTAATCGATACTCAGCTGATCGCTGGCGTCATAACGCAGGGCGACCCGAAAGCCGGTTTTGTCTTCGGCATAATAATCCTGATATTCAGTACTGGGTTGTTCGTTAGGTCCACTATTTTCAACCCAGCCATCTCGTTCGCTATCGGCAACAGTCAGTTTGATCTTTAAACCGCGCATGTCAGGCAAGTTCACGTTGGAGACCAAACGCTTGGTACCAAAATCACCGACTTGAATTTTTTGCTTAAAACCAAATTCACCGGTTGGTTTGGCGTTGATGAAATTTATGGCACCCGAGGTGGTGTTGCGTCCGTATAGCGTACCTTGAGGGCCACGGAGTATCTCTACCCGCTCGAGGTCTGAAAGATCAGCCAGAAGTCCGGTAGAGCGACCGGCGTAAACGCCGTCATAATAAAGCCCGACTGTGTTGTCTTTGGTGAGCGAGATTGAATCTGCATTACCTACACCACGAATAAAGAGTGCGAGGTTGTTGCTGGAGACAGGATAGGATGGCATTTGCAAGCTGGCTGAAGCCTGCCCGATGTCCTTGGCACTGTTGAGTCCCATGGCTTCGATGTTTTCAGCCGTATAGGCATTCATCGCAATCGGTGTGTCTTGTAATGACTCGGTCCGCTTCTGTGCGGTAACGACGACCTCTTCAAGTTCAGCTGCCGAGACAAAAGAGCTGAAGATTAACAGACTGGTAAGTACTACTATGATTTTTGTTTTCGTGATTTTCAAAAGACACCTCGTTGATATCTGTTATTGATCTTATTGTAATAATAGTTAGCTGGTTTAATAAGCTAACGGCAGAATTCATCTACTTATTTGATGATACGAGTACTGAATAGACGTTTCAATCACTATATGCGTAAAATTTCGCCAAGTGAGCTGCGAAATTAGTAATGACGGCTGTTTCTACCATCTTTGAAATCAAATGACTCTGATGAAATTTAAAACCAGCTATCTTGCATATCATGGGCGCTGGATTCACTCGCCAGTAAAGTCTCAGACCATTGCTTTGAGCGCACCAGCTCACGATTAAAAAAGTATCTGGCCGATTGCCATTTTCCTTTGACGAAATCTTCGTTACTGCTGACTGTAGCGGTGGCGATGACAATACGAAAATGCATCCATGCCATGACGATGTGTCCGCCCAGATCAAGGTACAAGGTGGCGTTAGCCAGGGCCGCACGAGGATCTTTTTCCAGTTGCTTAATTAGATGAGATGAAACAGCTTCAAAAGTGGTGAGTGCAGTTTCCAGTTGGCCTGCCATTTCTTTGCTGGCATCAGTCTGTTTGGCGAGGTCTATGCTTGCCTTGATTTTCTCGATGAGCAATTGCAATCCTGTGCCATCGAGCATGCGCGATTTTCTTCCGAGGAAATCCAGTCCTTGTATGCCGTGCGTACCCTCATGAATCGGGTTAAGTCGATTATCCCGGTAGTAGCGCTCTATCGGGTAGTCCCGCGTATAACCGGCGCCACCGAGTACTTGCAGAGCGTGCTTGTTCGATTCAAGACAAAACTCTGATGGCCATGACTTGGTGATCGGTGTCAGCATTTCCAGCAACAAATTTGCTTCATCTATTTTACTTTGGTCATCTGATGAGCGGGTTATATCGACCAGTTTGGCGCAGTACAGTCCCAGCGCAAAGGCTGGTTCTACGGCTGCTTTTTGTGCCAGCAATAAGCGACGAATGTCAGCATGTTCGATGATCGCTACCTGATTGGAATCAGCGCCTTTGGCATCCGGGTGCCGACCTTGCGGTCTTTCCCGCGCATAATTTAATGAAGCTTGATAACCCGCCTGACCCAATGCCGTTGCACCGACACCAACGAAAATACGCGCTTCATTCATCATGTGGAACATGTAGCTCAAGCCTTTGTGTTCCTGTCCTACCAGATAACCAATGCACTGGCCATTATCACCAAAGTTCATAGCGCAATTGGTGATGCCGCGATAACCCATTTTGTGATTGAGACCAGCCAGAGTGACATCGTTAGTCTCGCCCGGATTGCCATCTGCATCGAGCCGGTATTTAGGCACGATAAATAATGAGATGCCTTTTACGCCGGCAGGGCCACCCGGTATTTTTGCCATCACCAGATGTACGATATTTTCTGATAACTCATGGTCACCACTGGAGATCCACATCTTGTTACCCGAAATAGCGTAACTGCCATCATCATTAGGTGTGGCGGTAGTTCTGATATCGGCTAGCGATGAGCCGGCATGTGGTTCGGACAAGCACATGGTGGCAAAAAATCGTCCGGCTACCATGGGTAATAAATAATCTTTCTTTTGTTCATCGCTGGCGAATTTTGCGAGTAGTCTACCTGCCGCTGTGGTTAATAAGCCATAGCCGGTATAGGCGACATTGGCGGTGGCAAGAATAAAAAACGCGGCTTGCATTACAGTCTCTGGTAGATCGCTGCCATCAATATCTTGCTCAAAACCAGCCGCCATAAAGCCCGATTCTATATAAGCATCAATCGCGCCTTGTGCTTCCGGTATGAGTTGTACTTTGCCATCAACAATTGTGGGTTCTTCCTCATCGGCTTTGCGTGCGATGGGTTCAAAAAAATCTACGGCGAGCTGTTCGGCAGCGTCGAGTATGCCGTGTACTGTGGTTTCATCAAGATGTGCATAGCGCTCGGCTGCCAAAATATCATCTACGTTGGCAACCTTGAAGAGTTGAAAGAGTAGATCTTCACGATCAAAAGTCAGCATATGTTATCCGAATTGTTTTTTGCGTTCTTTAAGAGCAGCTTTCATGCCTTCGTTTTTCACCAGGTCAAAAAAGGCTTTAAAGGTTGGACTCTGGTGGAAGACAGCGTCGAGATCAGCGGCTTGGAAAGATGAGGTTTGCATGCCCATGTTTTCGTACCAGTTATTGGTCGACTCTTTTAGCAGAGCAAGATGATTGGCGGGAGATCGGGCGATGTCTTTAGCTAGAGCATCTACATATGCGTCGAGTCTATCTGCAGCCACGACTTCATTGATCAAGCCCAGCGACTGTGCTTCTACAGCACCCATTGATCTACCGGTATAGAGCAGTTCTTTGGTTTTTCTCATGCCAATTAACATTGGCCATAGAAACATGGTCGGAGGAATGCCCAGGTCTCTGGCGGCTGGGTGACCGAAGCTTGCCTCAGGGCTGGCAACCACTAAATCAGAAACCGCCAGCAATTCACCAGCGCCGGACAGTGCCGGGCCTTGTACCTGTGTGATAATGGGTTTGGGGTAGTGCCAGATACTGAGCCAGTATTTGAGCAGGTCGATAATGTCTTCGCGGTCTTGTTGAAGATCTACGCCATGTTCAAAGTCTGCGGGGAACTGAGAAATAATCCATTCTTCTTCGCTCAGATCGTAACCGGCAGAAAAGACTCTGCCGCTGCTCCGTATGATGATGACTTTGATTTTATTATCATGCTCCACTTCATCAAGTGCCGCTTTGAGTTCGGCTAACAGTGAAGGGGAGAGTGCATTGAGTTTTTTGGGTCGGTTGAGTGTGATGCTCAGGATGCCACCATTTTGCTCTGTCAGTATGTTTTCGTAGTTCATAATCAGGCTCTGGTTAGAGATGCTCTCCCAGGAATTCCAGTAAATGTTGATTGGCTTTTGCTTTGGTTTCATGATCATTGCCAACAATATAACCCTTGTGCAAGCAGTCTTTGTATCTGGGGCCGCTGGTAAAACGTGCAATCACTCGTTCGATTCGTTTTGCGTCAACATCATAACTGGTTACTCGTTCACCATCGAGCATGGCAAAGCCTTGTGCATTATAAATGACTTCACAGCCACTTAAGTAAGGATGTTTGCCCATGACTCTGGGAGTATTGTTTTCCCATGCATGACCAGCGCCTTCATAGATATGTGCAATAACAGTGTTTCCTAGATCTCTTAATTCTTGTTCGCGCACCAGACACGCTTCCAGATCATTCGAAGCATCTTCAGTGCCGCGCAAGGTCAGGTGCGCACCACCGGTGGTTTGTGTAGTTTGCAGGTTTTGAAAGCAGGGGCCATATGCATCAATGTGCACCGCAAAGCCGGGATGGCCAGCAGCGAGGTTATCTCTGATTCTGGCATCCGCAGACAAGCGCGCAGCCATGGCGCCATAGGAGAAGCCCATAATGCCGATTCGGTTTTCATCAATTAGCGGGTGGGTTGAAAGGACTTTGAGTGCCGCATAGGCATCCGCGATGATGTCGAACTCCGTTGCTGATGCTGTCTTGGCTAAGTAGCCGGTTTCATGACTGGCACCGCGGGGTGCGTAGTAGTCGATTATAAAAGCGCCGTAACCATTCGCGTTCAATAGCTGAGCGTAGTCATCTTCTCTACCGGGTGCGGTACCGCCACTGCCGTGCGCCAGAATTATCAGTCCAACCGGATTTTCGGGGTTAATATTAGCTGGCAGATAAAGGTCGCCCAAACCTGTTGTTTGCAATACATCCTGCATGCCATTAAAGATGACATCCAGATCAAATGGGCTGTTACTGGGAAAATAGATGCGCCCGGTAGCGTCAACGCTCAGAGTCGATTGAGTTGCCGGCAAGTCTGGTATTTTAGGCAGGAAAGCACCCACCAAAGCATGTCTGGTGACCGGAATCATCAGTATCGCAACGATTAATACGATAAGAATGATCAGGCTTAAGAATATCTTTTTAATCATGGGCTTGCAGCTTGAATTTCATTACTTTTCCCGAGGCGTTGCGGGGTAATTCAGCTACCTGATGAAACGCTCGGGGAACCTTGAAGTTTGCCATATGCTCACGTGCCCACTGCGTAAGCGCAGCTTGATCAAGCTCGGCGTCTGGCCTGGTTACGATATATGCATGTCCAACTTCGCCCATACGTTCATCTGTCTCACCTTTGACCGCTGCATCGATGATGTCATCGTGTCGTAATAACAGGTTTTCGATTTCTGCTGGATAACAGTTAAAGCCACCACAGATATACATGTCTTTGGAGCGGTCGGTGACCTTTATATAGCCGGCTTGGTCTTGCCAGCCGATATCACCAGTATCCAGCCAGCCATCTTTGTCGATGGTGTTTGCGGTTGCTTCAGCATCTTCATAATAACCTTGCATTACGTTGTAGCCGCGAACCTTGATCATCCCCAGCTCGCCTGCAGCTACGGCTTGCTCTTGTTCGTCAACCAGTTTGATCTCGATGCCATCCAGCGGGCGTCCGGCAGTGTTAGCAATGGTTTCAAAATCATCACCGTCTTTACAAATGCTCACCACCACACACTCGGTCAATCCGTAGCCGGTATAGACATCATTAAAGCCAAGCACGGTTTTCATGTCTTTGACCATTTGCACAGGCACAGATGCGGCACCAGTTACGGCGCAACGCAAGCTGGATAAATCGGTTTGTGCCAACTCATCGTCTATCAGCAGTGATTGGAATATGGTGGGTGCGCCTGGCAGCATCGAGATTTTATCTGTTTCGATGCGCATAAGAATTTTGTGTGTATCAAAAACCGCTTCGGGAAGAATGGTTGCGCCAGTCATCAAACACGCCAACCAGCCCGACTTGTAACCAAAGGAATGAAAGAAGGGGTTTACAATGAGATAGCGATCCTGCTCATTCAAACCTACGGCATTTGACCAGGCTTCCGTGATCGCCGTGACCTGTCCATGATTGCTGACCACACCTTTGGGCAGGCCGGTAGTGCCTGAGGTGTACATGATGTCGCTGGGGGTATTGCCATCGAGTTGAGCCAGACGTTGTGCCAGTTGCTCGTCGCTGATACTTTGTCCGCTGCTCAGAAAGTCTTCAATACTTTCGTTTTGAGTATTGCTGCCTCTTAATAGTATGGTTTTCTGTAATCCCCCTTGTTGTTGGTCTGCTAAAAGCGCCGGGTAATCAGTATCCAGAAACCCTGTTACAGTAAAGAGGAGCTTGGCATTAGACCTACTCAGTATGTCGCTGGCCTCTATGCCTTTGTAGCGTGTATTGAGTGGCACCAGGATGCCGCCTGCCATCTGGCCACCGATGGCGGTCCAGATCCATTCATGAATATTGGGTGCCCAGATTGAAAAAGTCTGACCGGCATGAAAGTCATGGGCAATAAATGCTTTGGCTACCTGTTTGGCTCGTTGCTCCAATTCATAGTAACTAAGGTTGGTATCTCCATCTTCTATAGCGATCGTGTCGCCCCATTGGCTTGCTGCCTGAATCAGGGTGTCTGGAATCGTGCGGCTTAAATCGACCATCATCTCACTCGTATCTTCGGGTCAGCCGCGCCTTTGCGCATGCTGCTTAAAAATTCTTCGTAGGGTGCTGGTGCAGCGACTTCGGGTTCATCATCGCCAGGTGGGTTTTCCCAGAACTCTTTCCAGGAAGGAAATAGTTCGTGATAAGCACCTTCGTATTGGTCCCGATCTGGCCAACGCATTTTATTGTCACCGATGGGTGGCTTGTTAAGGTCGGTGGCATACCAGTAACAGGGCAGTCGTCTCCTGAAGTACCAGCGGCCATCTATGCGCTGATAATTATCCCAGTATATCATTTGCATAATGACCCATTCATCACCAGTCTCGTGTTCGTTCTTTGAGTAGACAACGCCGTGGGCATTATCCTGGTCATCAAACTCGATGACGTGATTGCCGATATGGTGTGAGGTGCCTGTAAATTGCAGGCGCAGAGTGTCATCCAGCCAGCGTTTGAGGTGGGCTCTGCCTGTTTTGTCTTTGGAAATACGGATGTCTTCAGCAAATAGATTGACGTGTGCATCCAAGTCACGCATGTCCAGCGAGAGGGAATATTTTGCGGCAAGTTGACGAATTTCATCAAGCGATTCGAGCCGGTCAATGCGGGCAGATAATTGCTCTGTCATAGGTTTTTTATTCGATCCTGAGTGCAAAGATTGTTACACAAAATCGTAATTATTATTAGCATTACTACGCATACAGTATCCGGCGAGCGGTTTTGTTGGTAAAATGCGTAAATAATGCTAATTATTCATATTCTGAATTCCTCCATGAAATCGACCAGTTTGAGAGAAATTTTTACCTATGGCTAATGCTGATTCGAATGCTTTAGTAGCGGTTGTCACGGGCGCTAGTCGTGGCGTTGGCAAAGGGATTGCACTGGCGCTGGGTAAGGCGGGTGCAACGGTGTATGTCACGGGACGTTCGACTGCTGAAAACGAGCATAGTCCTTTGCCGGGTACTGTTGCTGCCACCGCGAATGAAATTTCCAATAGTGGTGGTACTGGTGTGGCGGTAATATGTGACCATCGTGATGATCAGCAAATAAAATCATTGTTCGAACAGGTTATCAATGATCAAGGTCGTATTGATGTGCTGGTTAATAATGTTTTTTGCGTGCCGGATGATTTACTCGAGCAAAAACCATTTTGGGAACGCGCTGACAATCACTGGGCAGACATGATTGATCTGGGTTTACGTGCACACTATGTGGCGTGTTGTCAGGTTGCGCCGCAGATGGTGGAACAACAGTCCGGACTTATTATTAACATCTCGTCTCCTGGCTCGGTGTGTTACATGCATGCGCCGGTCTACGGGATTGGCAAAGCCGGTTGCGATAAAATGATTCAGGATATCGGCAAGGAGCTGGCCGAGCATAATGTTGCGGCGATTGGTTTGTGGCCGGGCATTGTTACTACTGAAAGAACCACCGCATTAATGGAGATGGCTCCGGATGCCTACACAGATTTAGCAGCTGGTCTGGAGTCACCTGAGTTTGCCGGGCGCATTATTCACGCCTTGCTGAATTCGGATGATCTAATGAGTCGCACGGGCAAGGCGTGGTACACCTCGGAGCTAGGTCTCGAGTTAGGCGTTAAGGATGTGGACGGGCGGCAACCAGCTAGCTACCGGGAAATGCTTGGTAGTCCTACAGAACCGGCACCGGCAATGATTCGTTGATTAACACGAATAAAACAGCTTTAAGGGAGATATTTTGAGTAACAAAGACATGGCGGCAGATGATGAGTTAATCGAGTTGGATGATCTTGATCATCAGGTGATCAAGATCTTGCAAGATGATGGCCGGGTATCGATTCAGGATATTGCGAAACAGCTGGATTCAACTTCCTCAACGATTCGTAAACGCATACGACGTATGGAAGATGCGAATGTCATGCGCGTGGTCGCGGTGACTGATTTTGGTGCGGCAGGTTATGAGATGTTGCTGGCAATAGGCATCGAGGTTGAAAACCGTAAGCCAGAAGAGGTTGGTAAAGAGCTGGCAAAATTGCCCGAGGTCTTCAGCGTGAATCTCACCACCGGTGTCCATGATCTGGATATTCTGGTGGCGGCGCGAGACTTCACTGAGTTGTCGCGCTTCATGCACGATGACTTGCCCAGTATCGACGGCATAGGAAAACTTGCACCGGGTCTTACCGTCGATGTACTGCGTTATGAATCTGGTTGGGTGACCAAGCTATGAGTAAGAGACAACTTGATGATGTGGATTTGAGAATTCTGGAAAAGCTCTCACGTGATGCTCGCATGAGCAACCGTGAAATTGCTGATTCACTGGAGCTCGCAGAAGGTACTGTGCGTGGTCGCATCAAGCGCTTGCAAGCTGACAACGTTATCAAAATCATGGCTATTGCTGATGCGCGTTTGATGACCGGGCAGGATAACCCAATGATGGCGTATCTTGGGATTCATGCGGACTTGAAAGAGATACAGAAAACCGCGCGTAAAATATCCGAATTGCCGTTCGTTCGCTTTGCTGCAACTATGCTGGGTCGTTATGAGATATTGGCAATTTCTTTTGTCGGCTCAAATGACGAGCTAATTCAGCATGTGAATGAAGACATTATGTCGATACCTGGTGTCAGGCACGTAGACACCAAGCTTGCTATCAAGAATATTAAATACGATTACCGCTGGGGTAGAATTCTCTAAATCGTCAATAAATTCCGTATATTTTGCGCGATTAGTGTATTTTTTAGGTGGTTAGGGTTAAGATTCGTAAATAATAGACGCTATTTTTACTAAATAGGTCATTCCTAGCCCCAAAGCAGCGGAGTACGTATGTCAGCTACCTCTATCCAGATAGATCCCTATCTAGAAAATTTCAGCGCACGCAGTCAGGATGGTCGTGAACAACGCCGTATTCCCAAAGAAAATATTGAAGAGCTGAAAAAATCGGGCTTTATACGTTCGATGGTGCCCAAGAAATGGGGCGGGCTAGAAGTAACTCCACAAGAATTCTTTAGCACCCAGATAAAGATTGCCGAACAGGATATGAGTACGGCCTGGGTTGGCGGCATCATTGCGATCCATGCGTTCCAGTTGGCATTGATGGATGAAGAAGCTCAGCGCGATGTTTATGGTGATGATCCGGATGCTTGTATTTCCAGTTCGTACAATCCGGTCGGTGGTAAGACTGAAGTTGTGGATGGTGGTATTAATTTAAGTGGTCGATGGGGTTGGAGTTCGGGTTGCGATCATTGTGACTGGGTCTTGTTAGGAGCCATTATCCCCGGTGAAGGCTATAGAACATTTCTGGTGCCGCGTGCTGATTACGAGATCGAAGATACCTGGCATAGCATGGGTCTACATGCGACCGGTTCCAATGACATTGTCATCGACAAGCCGGTATTTGTGCCGGACTACAGAACGCACAAGCAGATGGATGGTTTCAACTGCATGAATGATCAACAAAACCCGATGTACAGCATGCCGTGGGCGCAAACCTTTGTGCGTGTGGTTTCTACTCCGGCTATCGGTGCGGCACGACATGCGTTGAGGCTGTTTGTAGAGAATGCCAGCACTAGTAGTACTGACCCGACCAAGTTGGTAGGTGATCCTGATGTGTTGCGTCGGGTGGTGGAAGCAGAGAACCTTATTGATCAAGCTGAATCAATCATGTTGCGAAATTTTGATCGCATGATGGATTTGATTAACGCCGGTGAAGAAGTGCCATTACTTGACCGTGTCAGATATCGCTATCAGGCATCGACCGTGATTAATGACATGATGGAAGCGGTTGACCTATTGTTCGATGCAGCCGGTGGACGCAGTGTTTTCCAGGGATCAGAAATTCAAAATATCTGGCACGACATTCATATCGCGCGTGCTCATGTCGCCAATAACCCGGTCGGCTTTGCTAGAAACTGGGGCAACATGATGCTTGGCGGCGAAAACCAGGATTTCTTCATCTAGTTAATAAGCGGGAATAGCAATGTCCAATCATAAGCCGCCACAGGGTGAAACAGTCACAGTAGGCGAGTATCAGATACACACACTGTCTTATG
>CALISW010000024.1 GCA_938041655.1 uncultured Thiotrichales bacterium
CGAAATCTGGTCGCCTGAAATTTCTGAGGGAATACTCACGCTGCTATTTAAAGACATTTGAGCAAAAATCTCTGTGCTATTGATTACAGATTGGCATTCTAGTGAATATTTTATTAAAATTTGAATAATAAAATTTCACAATGTTAATTTTACAAATGAAGAAAAGTTCACTGACACGCAAAGCCCATTTCATCGGCCCAAAAATACGCAACCTGCGCAAGAGTAACCGCCTGACTATGGAAGATTTATCCATGCGCTGTATACAGATTGATGCAGATTCAGCGCCCTCCGTTTCCTATTTATCGATGATAGAAAATGGCAAACGTGTACCCAGTGAAAAAATGCTCGACACAATTGCCGAGGTGTTCCAAAAAGAAGTCGAATGGTTTCTGGATGAGTCATTTGAAGCCGTCAGTATTCCATCCAAAGCTAATAAAGGCGGCATCGCAGGAATACCGCTGGAGCCCGGCTTTCTTTTTGAAAAAGATCATTTGCAGATTGTTATTCCTGAGATGCTGTCGCAGACCGGTACCACCGGAAGACAATTTGCACACTTGTTGATTCGGGCGCATCAGGAACATCATCAGAATAATTTCCCGGATCTGGAAAAAGCAGCAGAAGAAATTGGCCAAAAGCAGTTACCCATCAGCCTTGAACAAATAAAACTGATATGTAAAAACCAGGGGCTGACCATTCACTGGTTTGAGCGCAAGAACATCAAACAGGAAGACAAGTCAGGCAATCTTGTTAAAACAGTGGTTCGATCATTTTTTGAAGCACCCAACAAGATTTATGTAAACAAGATCATGCAAAAACATCCGGAGCGATTGAAATATGACCTGGCGACGCATATTGGTCACAAGGTCTTGCATGGCAGTGATGGCTTTGAGTCGGTTAACATCGCAGGTCGCGGCAGTTCACAAATGACGCACGGCTTTAGTGAAGCCAGCACCGAAGCATTGACTCTGAACTCTGAAGACATCCTGCGTGCCTGGCGACATTTTGAGTGTAGCTTCTTTGCCGCTGCCCTGCTCTGCCCGAAAGCCCCGTTGCGGCAATATCTGAATCGTAACGCTTATTCGATCAATACCACGAAAGATTTGGAAGTATCCAGCTCGGTATTAATGCGAAGGATGACGGCTGTCTCCCCTTACCCACACTGGCACTACTTTGATGCCTATACAGGAGGCAATCTTAAAGCGGTCTATCGAGGCAATGGTATTCCCTTACCTTGGGGGAATATGCGACTGGTCGCTGACCCCTGCAAACACTGGGCCGTGTTTCGAATGCTTAATGACAATGACCAAAGCTCCGCACAAATATCAGTCATGAACAATGGTAGCGATACACGTATCTATTGTTGCGAGTCTACCCACACTAAAGATCTTGCCAATAACCCACACGTGCTCTGCGCTGGTGTGGATTTAAATCCGGCACTCGAGTCTCAAGGTAAAAATGCGAATGAGATTGCGACAGAATTGATGGATGTGTGTCGCGCCAAGGGTGGAACCAGCCGTATTCCCAAACATATTAAAGATGACTTGCGTAGTGTGGCAAAAATATTGAACATCGAGTGGATAGAGCGAGGTATTGAAGAAGATGCGATGATCATCTGCCCCAGAAGTGAATTATGTCCACGCCAACCTGAGTGCGTTAAACATCAAGGTAAAAAAATATCCACTGATAACATTCACAGCATACGCGAAGAGATTATCGCCGCCAGCAAATAAAATCTTAAGGCTCTGACCACCATGGATCGTTAGCCGGGATATCACCTGAAAGAGTTTTCAGGAATGCCACCAGATCTGTTATTTCCTGCGCATTTAGCATTAATGGCATAACATCAAAGTGTGGCCGGAACGGGTGCTGCTCCCGATCATAGAATGGAGGACTTGGCTGACTATAGTGTGCAACCACCTGCTCCAAGGTCAGAAACTGTCCAGCATGCATATAGGGCGCGGTGTCGGCGACACTCCTTAGCGTTGGCGTCTTGAAAGCACCTACTAATTCAGGGCCGGTCTTTTTTAAAAAACGCAATTCCTCGCAATCATCTTCGCCAGCATCACTCCAGTCAGACTGACAATTAAACTCATCTTCACGTAGTTGTTCTATGCCGAGATAGCGCCCCAGATCTACATTCGCTTGATCAGCCTCAGGCACGCCGACATTGTGAAATTCAAAGTTGGTTAAGAGCGGACCGTTATGACAACTCATGCAAGCCCCCTTTCCCATAAACAAGCGCAAGCCTGCAACTTCTGACGACGTGAAGTCCCCTTTTTCGCCCTTTTCCAATGCATACACATACTGATCAAAACGCGACACCGGCAGAGACAGTTGTCGCTGATAAGCCATCAACGCTTTACCCACATTAACAAACACACGAGTGCGATCACTTTCTGAACTAGCAGAGAGTACTCCAAACAGCTGCTGGTAATCGTCGGCATAATACTTTTGCACCAGCTCAAACACTTGCTCGCGTTTAAAGTTGTGCTCTAACGGTGCTTCCAATGGCGCCAGTGCCTGCGACCAAAGGCTGTCTTTACGCCCGTCCCAATACTTCCAGGGACCATAGGAAGCGCCAAGCAATGTGGGGGTATTTCTACTGGTTTCCCCCTGCCCGATAGCCAGCTTAAGGTTATCCGTAAAATACTTATCCGGTTGGTGACAGCTACTACAAGCCACTTCCTGATTGGCACTCAGCCGGGTATCAAAAAAGAGCTGTTGGCCAAATACAGCAACCTCGGCGTTATCAGCATAGTCATTATCTTTTGCTTCAGGTAACGGTGGTAGTGAGGCAAGCGTGAATCCTTTTAAATACTGGACATCTCTGGCTGTGAATTCTGGCTTCTCATCTTCCGCCCACAGAGATATAGACCAGATCAATAACCAAAGCAAAGCGATTAATTGTTGTTTAATAGTTAAGAACATAGTTTACAGAGCCAGATTAAAACGCAGACTATCATTAATTTTACTGGTATCCCCAACATTCGAAATATCCAGCTCAAGTTCAATTACCCACCAGCCTGCCATCTGAAACTTGATCCCTGATATTCTGTATACACCCGGGGCAATTTCTTCAGTTAACATAGGCTGCGTCGGCAAACCGTGCACATGACCCGGCATATGACCATTAAAGTTCACTACGGCATTTCTTACCGGATCACCATTAGTCTCTGTCAGGATCAAACGCCATGACTGTATCTGATTTAAGACAACACCCGTGTCCCCATCACCTGTCTCTATTTCAATATGGGCAAAATATTGACGTTCTCGAGAAAGCACAAAACTGGTGGTATCAATTTCTTCAGGCAGGTCTTGAGACATAGAATTAGATAACTCCAGGCTCATATTCTCATTTTTCGTCATAGCCATAGCTTGTCGCATTTCCTGCAATGCCGGCTTGGTACTTGCTATCCGGGTATTATGAGCCATGGTGCCATCATGACTTTTAGCGCCATCAGCACTCATGCTGATTGGTCCGACATTACTTATCCACTCTGAATATTGTTGTTGCATACCTTGCGTTAAAAAACCCAACGCTTCTTGTCTTACTCGTTTAGCCTGTTCACGAATTAATGGCGCTGCCAGCTGCAGTGATTTTGCTGACTCGATTTTGTTATTGATTGCCAGAGCAAAGTTTGGATCGACTTGATCCTGTTGCTTTGATTCATGACGCAATTGAATAATGGACTTTCGCACCAGATTGGCTTGTTTGATTGTATCTTTTGCAGATTGCTCCAGCCTGTCAGCGATCAGTGTCAACTGACCTCCAACCTTCATTGGATCAGCTTGCTGCGCTGAGTCCTCTGCGGCAAAAGCCGCACAGCAAACAAACAACACGATAAGTCCAGGGAAGAGTCTCACTCTTGAAGAAATACTTTCTTATCGATATAGACGTCGGGCACCCAGCAAAATACATAAGCCCAGGCCTAACAGTTGCCATAACGGTAATACACCACCGCCACCACCAGAACCACCCGATGTGTTACCCGTATTACCAGTGTTGCCGCCCGTGTTGCCACCGGTGTTACCTCCCGTACCAGTATTACAAGCCGGGCTGGTGACGGTAGCCACATTATTAGCGTTGCTCGCAATCGCATTATCATCAGGTCTTACAATAAACAGGCCGGTGCCGATATCGCTCACAGCAATATTGCCACTGGCAAAGTAAACATAACTACTCCACACCCCGGAGAATTGAGCACTGGCAGAACACGGAATAGTGTCGAAGTAGGCTCGCTCTTGCAGACTACCTGTGTCCGCATTATCACTACTCAATATTCTTAATCCAGAGCGGTAGTTCGACTGGTAAACCAATCCGTCCTTTGTATATAGATTATGATCAATCGCTGCTGTAGGCCCTACATAACTACTCAGCTTAACTGGAGCATCCAGATCTCTAACATCAAAGATATGCGTAGTCGTATTGATATTATCGTCTCTCTCGTCAAGCTCATCATTCATTAACAGGTAGGAATGATTCTCGCTAACAAACCAACCTTGATGAGTGTATTGCGCACCTTGATAGCCAGTGCGAGATATCTGCACAGGGTTTTGTTTGTCGGTAACATCAGCAATGGTTACCGTATCTTCGTTATAGGCTACGCATATTTCGTTATCAAAATAGTCAGCATCGGGACCCTGATATGTAACGCATTGGGCATCGTGGGTGTAGCCATCACCAGCAAAACAGCCAGCAAATTCCGGACTTGCGGGTGAGGAAATATCTACCATTAACAAACCACCACTACAATCTGGTGGGGCACCGGTGACATAGGCAAAGCCGGTATCTTCATTAATGACGATATTGTGCGCCGCACCAAACGCATCCAAGTGGGCAGTCTCGGTCAGGTCCCCGCCGGGCGTAACGTCTGCCAACTGGGTTAAATCGTAAACCTGCAAACCGTGATTATTATTATTGCTTCCATCGGCAACGATAAAAGCATGATCCTGATAAATTTTAATATCGCGCCAGGAATCTGAGCCACCACCATGAGAAGGCAGGAAACCCAAAAACACCGGATTTTCACTATCGGTAATGTCTACAAACGACGTACCGTTTTCTCTACCGACAATTGCGATCTCATTACCGCTAGTGATATCGGTCCAACCCCAGATGTCATTTAAGCCAGCACTACCACCTCCCAAATCACCGGGTGCTAAAAATGATTGCAGGTCGATATTTCGACAGGGGTAATCTCCAGCCAGACCATCTACACAAGGTGTAGCAACACGTTTTGCCGAAGAGTTCTTGGCTTGAATCAATTTTTTCGATGCAGGGCTAATGCCTTCATTACTGTCATCGTACTTGAATGTATCCGGGAACATAGGACTATGCGCGTCTACGCTGAATGCGAGCAGAAGCAAACAAACAAAAAATACGACGGATTGGAAATTTGCTTTCATAGACTTCTCAGTTTTTAACGCAGATGTTGAACCTCATATTCTAATCTGTGTTGAGAAACACTACAAAGCGAAGTTAGGTATCAAATACAGATAATGATGTAGATTATTGATGTATTTGAGTAAAGCGCACAATTTTCTGTCAGCCTGTTAGAAAAATAGATCAAACCACGCTTCAATTAATAATCGGTAAACCCTTCAGCACCCGGGGTATATAAGGTGGTGTGATCGAATTCGCTCAACTCTGTACCAGCAGATATTTTTTCTACCAGATCAGGGTTGGCGATAAAGTCACGACCAAACGATACTGCACTGGCAACACCGGATTCAATCACCGCTGAGGCTTCGGCTGCATCATAACTATCGTTTACCATCAGAGGACCACTGAAATACTTTTGTGACAAGGCGATATTATCAACCGGTCCTTCCGGCATTCTAATCGTATGCAAAAACGCAAGATTGATTGGATCAATTGCTTTGAGTAATGCGGTAAAGGTTTCTTCCGGGTTATCGTCATGCAAATCATTAAAGGGATTACCAGGACAAATTCTAATACCGACCTTGCCGGGACCAGCGACACTCGCCATCGCTTCCAGACACTCAACCACGAAACGAACTCTATTCTCCGCAGAACCACCATATTGATCAGTACGTTGATTCGTTCCGGTAGATAAAAACTGTGCCGGCAAATAACCACTGGTAGCATGCAATTCGACACCAGCCAAGCCAGCACTAAGTGCATTCTCCGTTGCTTGACGGTATTCCTCAATCACAGAGGGGATTTCTTCCGTTTCCAGAGCGCGTGGAATATCATGCTCAACCATGCCAGCCGTATCAGAATAAACCTCACCTTTCGCGATGATGGCCGATGGCGCGACGGTCTCGGCATCAGCAGCTTTATTGTGCTTGCTGGAAATACGCCCACAATGCATTACCTGCATCACCATGGCTCCACCTGCCGCATTGACACTGTCGGCTACTGCTTTCCATGCAGCGGTTTGTTCGGGTGAATGGATACCCGGCGTACGAGCATAACCTTTACCATTTAAACTCGGTTGCGTGCCCTCGGTAATAATCAGTCCTGCGCTGGCGCGCTGAGTATAATAATCCACATGCAACTGGATAGGTGAATCGCCTTCACCTGCACGACTGCGTGTCATCGGTGCCATCACGACACGATTTTTAAGACTGATGTCGCCGAGTTGAACGGGTGAAAATAAAATATCGCTCATTACTTATTCCTGTTTAAACGTTTCAGAGTACTTCAAATAAACCCGCTGCACCCATGCCACCACCGACACACATAGTGGACACAACATATTTGGCGTTACGACGTTTCCCTTCGATCAAGGCGTGAGCCACCATACGTGAACCAGACATACCAAAAGGGTGACCTATAGAAATCGCACCACCATTCACATTTAGTTTGTCGTTATCTATACCCAACTTATCCCGACAGTACAGCACCTGACAGGCAAACGCTTCGTTAAGCTCCCACAGATCAATATCTGCAATGATCAAACCATGCTGTTTAAGCAACTTGGGTACGGCGTATACTGGCCCAATCCCCATCTCATCAGGCTCACATCCAGCTACCGCGATACCCTTGTAAAGACCAAGTGGAGTAAGACCACGCTTTTCAGCCAGTCCACCATTCATTAACACACAGGCAGATGCACCGTCCGACAACTGCGAGGCGTTACCCGCTGTAATATGTTTACCTTCCTTAATTACGGCACCATGTTTATAAACCGGATCCAGACCAGCTAATGATTCCAATGTTGTGGTCGGACGATTACCCTCATCTTTTTCCAACAACACCTCATGATGACTGATTTCTTTAGTCTCTCTATCCATCACTGTCTTTACTGATGCTAGTGGCACTATTTCATCGGTGAATTTACCCTGCTCCTGGGCTGCTGCTGTGCGTTGCTGACTTTGAAAGGCGTACTCGTCTTGAGACTCACGACTGATAGAATATTTTTCAGCAACCACTTCAGCGGTCTCGATCATCGGCATATACATATGAGATGAAGCTGAAAGGACCGCTTTGGAGACTGCCCTATGCGAATTCTTGTGCTTGTTTTGGGTCAGGGTAATAGACTCAAGACCACCAGCCACCATCACATCGGCTTCACCGGTCATGATCGACTTGGCTGCCAGTCCAATTGCTACCATGCCAGAAGAACACATGCGATCTATCTGCATACCACTAACGGTTTCAGGAAAGCCAGCGACCATCGCACTCAAACGACCGATGTTATAACCCTGTGTGCCTTGGGGTGCGGCACAGCCTAAAATTACATCGTCAACCTCTGCTGACTCTATACCCGCACGCGATACCGCATGTTGAACTACATGACCTCCCAGCACGGGAGCTTCGGTATCGTTAAACGCACCTCGATAGGCTTTGCCAATCGGTGTTCTCGCGGTACTGACTATGACTGCATCTTTCATGGCTAATCCTGTTAATCTTCCTGGTAATAAAAACGTGAGATGGTATCCACCACACAAGCGGGGCGAAGTTCGCCCTGAATCTCTATCGTTACTCGAACAATAACCTGTACTGCAGATGGCTTTTCTTCCACCTGCTCAATCACACCTGCACCACGAATCATCTGCCCTACTTTGACCGCGTTCGGGAAACGCACTTTATCAACACCATAATTAACACCCATGGTGAACTGCTGCACCTCCACCAGGTCAGGAAGAAATTTACTGGCAAGAGACAAGGTTAGATAACCGTGCGCGATACAAGCGCCATAAGGCCCGGCAGCCGCCTTTTCTTCGTCAACGTGAATCCACTGATGATCGTCTGTTGCATCTGCAAACTGGTTGATTCTGCTCTGCTCCATTTCAACCCAGTCAGTCGTTCCCAAATCCTGTCCGACCGCATCAAGTATTTTTAACGGGTGTTTAAATATTGTAGGCATAGTGTTCTCTTAAGGATGTTGGCTGGATACTGAGACTACTTCACCAGTCATGTATGAACTGTAATCAGAAGCGAGGAACATCATGACATTGGCAACCTCCCATACTTCGGCCGCTCTTCCAAAGGCTTCTTTTTCTGCCAGCTCTTCGAGTAACTCCATCGGTGTAGTCTTTTTCAAAAATTCGTGGAACGCGATACTGGGTGAAACTGCATTGATTCTCACCTTATGCTCTGCTGCTTCAAGTGCTGCACAACGAGTGAGCGCCATCACTCCGGCTTTGGCAGCCGCATAATGCGTTTGTTCAGTTTGCGCGCGCCAACCCAGTACCGAGGCGTTGTTAATGATCACACCGCTCTTTCTTGGTTGCATCACTTTAAGCATGGCACGCATCATGCGCATGGTTCCTGTCAGCGTCACATCAAGCACCGTTAGCCATTTTTCATCGGTCATTTCTACCAACGTACAGCTTCCACCCAGACCGGCGTTATTGATCAAGACATCAACACCTTCCAGATTTTCCTCTGCCGCATCAACCAGTGCCTGAACTTCTTCTTCCTGAGTCACATTACATAACTGCCCGTGCACAGTGATGTCAGGATGCGCTTCTTGCAAATTTACCACTGCTTGATTCAAACGCTTTTCATGCACGTCGCTGATCATTAAGCCGCGACAACCTTCTTCTGCAGCACGCTTGGCCGCCGAGAAACCAATACCAGCACCAGCAGCAGCCGTGATTAACACAGACTTACCCGTCAACAGGTTATGTCCTTCTACATAGGCAGGTGGTTGTTTCAATGCCATTAG
>CALISW010000025.1 GCA_938041655.1 uncultured Thiotrichales bacterium
GTGCCAGCCGTGTGTTGGCCGCAGATGCAGATGATTACAAGTCGCTAGTGTGTATCTTTATGTTGGGTGGTAATGACGGCTTTAATACCTTGGTGCCAAGCAGTAATGCAGAATACAACGAATACGCTGAGGCACGCCAAAACCTGGCGCTCGCTCAAGCCGACTTATTACCGATTAGCCCACTCAACAACGACGGTGCCAGTTACGGCCTGCATCCGGGTATGCCGGGAATTCAGGGCTTATTCGAGAGTGGTAGTATCGCTTTTGCCGCTAATGTCGGAGCACTGGTGGCACCGACAACACGCGATGATTACGTCAATTCCAATGTGGTCTTACCGCCCAATCTGTTTTCGCATAACAGTCAACAAAATTTCTGGCAAAGTGTAGAAGCTTTCGAAGCCCAAAAGATTGGATGGGGCGGGAGAATGGCAGATATACTGAATGGCGTGAACCCTAATGCATTGCTGCCTTTGAATATATCGCTAAGTGGTGCCAACCTGTTGCAGGTGGGTGAGAACACCACCGCTTTTAATACCAGTAACAATGGCGCTATTGAATACGCCGGGTTTTGGCGCGACAGCCGCCGGGATCTGATACGGGCAATTTATACAGAAAACAAATCTCATTTATTTGAAAGCGCCTTTTCAGAAACTCTGGATCGATCTATTAGTTACTCTGACGAGTTATCAGTGGCGCTGGAAAATACAGCGGCACCAACCACCGTCTTTACTGACAGTAAATTATCAAGCAACCTCAAAGCTGTTGCACACATGATTGCAGCCCGCAATGAACTGAACATGAACCGGCAAGTATTCTTCGTTGGCTTTGGTGGCTTTGACACCCACGATACCCACCTGGATAGACATGCCAGCCTGCTGGAAGAACTGGATGCCGGCTTAAGCGAGTTTCATCAGGAAATGGTAGCAATCGGTTGTCAAGATAGTGTAACCACCTTCACCGCTTCTGACTTCGGGCGCACCCTCACCAGTAATGGCGACGGTAGCGACCATGGCTGGGGCAGCCATCATCTCATCATGGGTGGTGCAGTCAATGGCCAACAAATTATTGGTGAAATGCCACCGTTAGTGATTGATGGCCCGCAAGACACAGGTCGTGGGCGCATTATCCCGACCACCTCAATTGATCAATATGGCGCTACCTTAGCGAAATGGTTGGGTGTAGCAGACAACGATCTGGATGCAATTTTCCCTAATCTAAGCAATTTCAACCAACGAGATATCGGCTTATTCAGCTAATATCGATTAGCTAACAAGTACTCATCAGACTATTTATTGGTACCTGACAGCGCGAAAGCAAGCTACAATCTGTGCATGCCTGATTCTAATAAATCACACCAAGGCAACGATCAACACGTAATGGAATACTTCTGATGAGCCTGGCTCTGGTGCATTCACGCGCACAGGTTGGAATTGATTCGCCTGCGGTAGAAGTCGAAGTCCATTTAGCCAATGGCTTACCTTCTATTTCAATAGTGGGCATGCCTGAAACCGCCGTTAAAGAAAGTAAAGACCGCGTGCGTGCGGCGATTATCAATTCCAATTTTGAATTTCCCAACCGACGCATCACCATCAACCTTGCACCGGCTGACTTACCCAAAGAAGGCGGGCGCTTTGATTTACCCATTGCACTGGGAATACTGGCGGCATCTGGTCAAATACCCGCTAACAGTCTGGATATTTATGAATGTATTGGTGAGCTTTCGCTGGCGGGTGAACTGCGTGGCGGGCGCGGGGTCTTGCCTACCGCTCTGGCATGCGCCAGGGCTAAGCGCGAATTGATACTGCCGCTTGAAAGTGCACCTGAAGCAGCACTGGTGAGTGACCAAACTATAAGAGCCGCGAGTCATTTACTGGATGTCACCCAACACTTGGTGACGGGCACAAGTTTGCCAGAATATGAACACCAGCAAAACGTGTATGAAGCAAACTACGAACTGGATATGTCTGAGGTCAAAGGCCAGAGTCAGGCCAGACGAGCATTGGAGATAGCCGCCGCGGGTGGACACCATATGATGATGGTTGGACCACCCGGTACCGGCAAGACGATGTTAGCTGATCGCATCCCGACCATCATGCCACCCATGAGCGATACTGAAGCGATCGAGAGCGCTACCCTGCAATCCATCAGCTTGAGTGGCTTTAATCCGGAACACTGGAAAAAACGTCCGGTGCGCAAACCCCACCACACATCATCGGGCGTAGCTTTAGTAGGAGGCGGATCTATCCCGCGCCCTGGCGAAATTTCTCTGGCACATTACGGCATCCTTTTTCTCGATGAATTAACCGAATTTGATCGACGCGTACTGGAGGTACTGAGAGAACCTCTGGAAAATGGTGAGATCACTATTTCTCGTGCTGCCAGACAAGCAGACTTTCCGGCACGCTTTCAATTAATTGCGGCCATGAACCCCTGCCCGCAAGGTTATGATTGTGACCTGCGCCATAATTGTCGTTGCACACCAGAGCAACAGCGCAAACACCGCGCTCGTATTTCTGCACCCATGCTGGACCGGATTGATCTACAAATTGAAGTTCCGAAGTTAGCGAAGGAAGCGTTACGCTCTGCTGCAGAAAGCGAGGACAGTGCAAGTATTCGAGCACGTGTAATAGCGGCACGAGAACGTCAATTGAAGCGCAGCGAGAAGAATAATGCTGCTATGAATAATAAGGAAATAGATCTTCACTGTAAGCTGGACGAAACAGGCCAGCAATTACTTGACGCTGCCATGGATAAATTCAGGCTCTCCGCGCGTGCCTATCACCGTATTTTAAAAGTTGCACGAACCATTGCTGATCTGGCGGATAGTGATGCAATCACACCCACCCATATTGGAGAAGCGCTCAACTATCGAGCGATGGACCGTTGGCAAGCGGGCCAACTGTGAGTTCATCCGTCACCGGGATTAAAGGCGTTTATTTTGTTCTGATAGTTATTTTCATAGACTGTCTCGGGCTTGGTTTGATCATGCCGGTCATGCCTGAACTGATTATGGAAATTAGCGGCGAGGATGTCAGCCGTGCAGCCTTTTACGGAGGCTGGATGATGTTTGTCTATGCCACGATGCAATTTTTCTGCGCCCCGGTTCTGGGGAATTTAAGTGATCGCTTTGGTCGTCGCCCCGTTTTATTGATCTCTATGTTTGGTTTGTTTGTAGATTACGTTATTCTCATGTTTGCCGGTTCTCTGCTACTACTTTTTATTGCTCGCTTCTTAGGGGGCTTATTTGGAGCAAGCTTCTCAACCGCCAATGCCTACATTGCTGACGTCACCACCGCGGAAAATCGGGCGCACGGATTTGGCCTGACCGGAGGCGCATTCGGCTTAGGCTTTATTCTTGGACCGGTACTGGGCGGCATGCTTGGGGAAGTTGATAGTCGTTTACCATTCAAGGTTGCCGCTATTCTGGCGCTACTTAATTGTGTTTATGGTTATTTTATTCTGCCGGAATCTTTGTCTGTTAATAAACGCCGTGCCTTTTCGTGGGCACGGGCAAATGCTTTCGGTGCTTTACAACAAATCCTGAAGCGACCAGAGTTGCACTTGCTACTTCTAGTCTTGTTTCTGCACCAATTTGCCTTTCATGCCAACCCTGCTGTTTGGAGCTATTACACCATAGAAAAATTCCAGTGGTCACAAGCGCAAATCGGAATATCTTTTGCAGTGATAGGCTTCTTTGTCGCCCTGGTACAAGCTGTCTTTGTCGGCAAAATAGTAAAACGTTTTGGCGAGCGCAAGGCTTTGTTGGCAGGATTGATTATGACCACTATAGGATGTATCGGATTTGCTTTTGCGACCACTGGTTTGATATTGCTTCTTATCATTCCTGTGTGGTCATTCAGTGGACTAACGCTGCCTTCATTGCAGTCGCTGATTACACGACTGACCAGTGATGAAGAGCAAGGGGATATACAAGGGATAATGACCAGCGTTTACAGCTTGACGGCGATGTTCAGTCCGGTTCTAATGACTCAGCTGTTTTATCGTTTTTCAGCGCCCGAAGCATCTACCTATTTGCCAGGCGCTCCTTTCTATTTTGCGGCGCTACTCGCAGCTAGCGCTCTCATAGTGGTACTGATGAATAAATCAATAAGAACCTGATCACTCAGCTAACAGTTCGTGCTGAATCAGTAATTTCTTGAGAGTCCCTTTGCGCCAACCACTGACTTCATCCTTATCGCCAATAATAACTTGTGGAATTTTCTTATAACCACGGTCATAAAAGTCACGATTAGCCGCGACGTCATTTTTTACATCCAACAATGTGTAACTAATGTTTTTCTTGTCCAGATACTTAAGCGCTTTAACCGTCCAGGGACAACCCGTATGTCCGTAGACTTTAACACTCGTATCTTCTTCTGCTGTCAGGTTAAAACTGATACCTGACAGGATTCCCAATAGAGCAATTACAATAAATTTTTTCATGATTTTCTCGTGTTCTTTGTTACACACAACTTTGACGAAATTAAAATTTGGTCGTTATGAATACTTGTTAGTTAGAAGTTTCCAGCTGCTCAGCCAACGCTTCTATCGTAGGGCGCATAGGCGCAAGGTCATAACCATTGGCATTACCTGCTGCAACAATCTCATCGGTTGGAATTTTACCCGCCTGGCACAGGGACCAGAGCGTAATTGAGCGCGTGCCCGAACGACAATAAGCAAACACTGGGCCGGACGCATTATCCAGCACCTCGTTTAACTCATCGATCATGTCCTGCCGCAACTCACCCGGTATCATTGGAATGTAGTGATAATCAATATCCGCATCAACAGCCAATGCTTCAATCTCATTACTTAAAGGCTGACCAGCCATTTCACCATCGGGACGATTGTTGACGATAACTTTATAGCCGGCAGATTTGATTGTCGCAATATCTTCGGGTTGTATTTGTGGTGACACGGCCATATTGTCATTTACTTTTTTAATTTCCATAGTTCCTCCGTAGCTGTCTAGATAATAACAGCGAGTACCAATGATTGCAGTTGATTGAACCGTTTTTCTTTTGCAAAAAAAAGGGTGCCACTGGCACCCTTTCAAAATTTATTTTTTATAACTTATTCTGACACTGCTTCGACTGCAGGCTTAACCACTTCACCCACTTTGTCTACAATCATGTCACCCGCCCCGGTGGTCATGCTTTTGACTGTTGCTCCGGCTTGATCAATCACAGCTTCAACATTCTCTGTTGCTGTATCAACCACAGCCTCAACACTTTCGGTGACAGTTTCAACAGCCGCTTCGACTGCTGGTACTTGAGCAGCATCAGTTACAGGAACCTCAACTTCAGCACTGCGCTCAGTCTCGGCAATACTGACACCAGCACGCTTGAGCATCGCCACAATACTGTTCCAGATATCATCGTCTGTTAGCGACGGGTCTCCACCACGAGCCATCATTGTAGTTCCGGCTTTACCATTGATCCCGATATCCATCAGAGTGTCCATGCCCTGGGCGTAACGGGTACCCCAATCTGCGGCATCATCCAGCTTTGGCGCTCCGCCAACACCGGCGGTATGACAACTGGCACAAAGATAATCGACGACTTCATCACCAGTACGAGCAACCACAACCACCTCGGCTTCTACCGCACCTTTTGCCAGCTCAGGATTAGCATCCACCATGCTTTGGGTAATAACATGGCCTACGGGCAAAATACGTTGGTTCGCTTCGGCTTCCAGAAAATCTGTATCAGAAATAACGCCACTGATCTGCTCAGCTGGATTATCCGCGTAGCGACCCGCCAGCCAGCCGATAATAATGGCAATTAATACCAATACTGTAATGGTAAGCCCTATTTGAAATACTACTGTACGGTCTGTTCTATTCACTCTTTGCCCTCTGACTGTGCCGTGAAACGTTTAAGCGTGCGCATTATATGCAAAATTTCAGCTATAAACCACGCTAAAACCATGCTCTCTCACAATGGAATTGAATTATGTGATCTTCTGACTCATATGCTCGGCTTTCAAACCAATATTCGACCTTTTCGCGGCATGGAAACCATCCAGATCCATGTCGATTTTGCATCAAACTTCAAGACTGGTTACTCTTGCACTCTCGCAAATCAGAGCACTCTGTTATGAGTGAATTACCCGCTTGTCCTGCCTGTAAGTCAGGCTACACCTACGTCGACGGCCCACTCCTGATATGCCCGGACTGTGCACACGAGTGGCCGCTAGACTCAAGCAACGATGAAGATAGCGATATCCAGCAAATCAATGATGCCAATGGCAACTCCCTCGCTGATGGTGATACGGTAACCGTGATCAAGGATCTGAAAGTAAAAGGTAGTTCTTCAGTGCTTAAAGTCGGCACCAAGGTACGTAATATTCGACTGGTAGAGGACGACCACGATATCGACTGTAAAATAAGCGGCATCGGGGCCATGAAACTTAAGTCAGAGTTTGTGAAAAAAGCCTGATTACAATCGACTGTTTATCTTATGCCAATGTAAAACCTGCCCGGCTTAACGGCAGCTCACGCACACGCTTGCCCGAGGCGGCATATATGGCATTGACCACAGCGCCGGCGATTGGCGGTAAAGTAGGCTCACCTAATCCTGATGGCACATTATCGGTTTGCAAAAAATGTGCATCAATTTCCGGTGCTTCTGGCATACGTAACATTTGGTACTGATCAAAATTAGACTCGATCACTGCACCTGCTTTTGCGTCCAGCTCCAGTCTTGCCATGGTACTAATGCCATCGATAATACCGCCCTGGCAGATATTTTCAGCCATACTCATATTAACGATCGGACCCACATCAGTTACAGCATAGACCTTGTGAAGCTTGATCTTATTGCCCGCCAATACTTCAACATCTGCCACTTCGGCTACATAGGCATTATGCGAAAAATAAAATGCCAGACCCAGGCCACGATTGTCAGCTTGTTGCTTTCCCCAGCCAGCACGTTTACAAACTTCTATGATGGTCTCGCGGGCACGCGCAGGCACAAAAGCATCTCCAAAAATACTGGGTATCTCATCATCCTGTGCTAATAGCTCGAGCATGAAGTCACGATGATCTATGCCAGCAGCAGTGGACACTTCATTGATAAAACCATTGATCACAAATCCAAAAGCACAAGAGATTGGCGCACGCCAAGCACCTGTAGGAATAGTTTGAAGTTGCAGTGTTTGGTTAATTTGATAATTCTCAACCAGCTGACGCGGGAAAGTGCTTTCCATATACGCACCCCAGCGAACAGCTTCTTTGCCGTCTTCACTGTACGTAACGTAGTGATTTTTCCAGGCTGTTAGTTTACCCTGATTATCTATACCTGCCTGCAAACCGTGAGTGCCGCCAGGACGATAATAGTCATGCGCCATATCATCTTCACGCGTCCAGGTTAATTTAACGGGTACTTTTGCTTCAAGCGCAATGGCGACCGCTTCCAGAAAGTAGTCATTGTATAGACGACGACCAAACCCGCCACCAGCACGAATCTGGTGTACCGTTATACTTGCAGGATCAAGATCAAACATCTCGGCTGCAGACTTCATAGCACGCGCCGGCACTTGTGTTGGTGCCCAGATATCGACCTTTCCATCTGCAATTCTAACCGTACAGTTTTGTGGTTCGAGTGGAGCGTGGCTGACGAATGGATAACTGTATGTCGCAGAAACTTTTGTCTTGGCTGCTGCTAGTGCGGCGTCAGCATCACCATCATTGTGCAATACTTCACCTCCACCAGCCGTTGCCAGTTGCTCTGCCTGATCACGCATGGCTGACCAATCATCTGTGGAAGCATCAGTGGTATCCCATTCAATCTCGAGTTGTTTTTTCGCCGAAATTGTCGCCCAGGTAGAATTCGCTACAATGGCTACGCCGTCACGCAGTTCACTATAACCACCTTTGCCTTTGACGATAAAAGCCTGCACCACACCTTTCAATTTTTTTATGTGCTCAAGGTTTGTATTGACAATAGTACCGCCAATATTCGGACAACTGCTATAAGTAGCGTAGTGCAGGTTATCAAGGGTAGTGTCTATTCCAAATAAAGGTTGGCCGGTAACGATAGCCTGATTATCAACACCGGATATACGTTGCCCCAACAAGCCATAATCGGCTGTCGCTTTGAGGGTAAGACTTTCTATTTCAGGCACAGGAAGTTTTGCCGCTTTGCCGGCGAGAGTTCCGTAGTCCAGAGAATCTCCTGTTATAGAATTAGACACCATACCGTTGCTGGCAGCACAGTCATCAACATTAATCCCCCAACCATCAGCCGCCGCTTTGACTAGCATCGCGCGCGCCGTTGCTCCCGCCTGACGTAATGGATCCCATAAGGAACGCACAGAATAAGAACCACCGGCAACTTGTCGCTCATACACGACCGGATCAACCGGCGCTTGTTTTACGATGACTTTTTCCCACGGGAAATCCAGCTCTTCTGCAACGATCATCGGTAATGCTGTTTTAACGCCCTGTCCGATTTCCGGGTTACTGGCTAGAATGGTTGCCGTGCCATTATTACTAATACTCAACCAGGCATTAAAAGTAGATGACTGCAATGGCATTGAAGCGCCTGACGCCACTTCGGCCGAAACATTTTCAATAGGTGTTACAGCAGCACTCTGTGATGCTTCCTGTTTACAACCTACCGTAAACCCGAGTACCAAGGCACTACCACCACCCAGAAATTTTCTACGGTTAATATTTATTGTGTTGGTGGATTGCTTACTCATGCCGCACCTCCACGCTTGGCTTTTGCCGCTTGTTTGATCGCCGCACGGATTCTTACATAAGTACCACAACGACAAATATTGCCAGCCATGGCGGTATCGATATCGTCATCACTTGGATTTGAATTTTTCTCAAGCAAGGCCGTGGCTGACATCAACTGTCCTGCTTGACAATAACCACACTGAGGCACATCCATATCTACCCAAGCTTGTTGTAGCGCATTGAGTTGTTCGTCTTTTGCAAGACCTTCGACCGTTGTGATATTTTTTCCGGCCGCCGCCGAAACAGGAAGCGAACAAGATCGCACCGGGCTACCCTCAAAATGCACGGTGCAAGCTCCGCATTGAGCAATACCACAACCATATTTCGTACCGACCAGATTCAGTTCATCGCGCAATGCCCACAACAACGGCATTTCCGGGTCGACATCTTTAAGGGTCTTGGATTCGCCATTCACATTCAGCGTTATTTCTGTCATGTTGTTACTCCTGAAATACTTACCGCTTACTCACCAGAGTAGAGAAACGGATTTAGTTCGTCAATTGTGCCATTGCCGTCTTTACCGCCGGGCGTGAACCTACTTTTTCTGCCCATTGAGTAAGCGCATGCATCTCATCCAGCATGCCGGGTATTCTCAACGCCGATATAGCAACAGCAGGATACGCCAACATATCGGCAATCGTGTAGTCATCACCAGCCATATAGGCTCTTTGTTGCAAGATAGTATTGAGATTACCGAAGAGTCGTGTGGCTTGTCCTGAAAAATACTCGATAACTGCTGGGTGCTCTCCTTCTACCAGCATACTCACCTGAAACTGGACAGCCATAGGTAGTGCAAGATCTGAAGTGATCAAACTGGTCATCTCCAGAGTTTTGTAGCGAACATCACCTGACGGCTCCAGATATTTTTGATAGTGTTCAGCCAGATAGATCGCGATTGCTTCACTTCCATAAACAGTCCGTTTTGAGCCGTCGGTTTTGGTCTCTAAAACAGGAATTCTGCCCAGGGGTGAGATTTTCATGAACTCGGGCTGGTACTGCTCGCCCTTAGGCAAGTCGAGTGTTTTCATTTGATAATCACAACCGAACTCTTCGAGCGGTATGATTGACTTGTAACCGTTAGCCGTACTACTGACATATAAAATAAATTCAGACATTGTACTTTCTCTTTTTAATCCAGCGTTGGCAAACTTTCAGGGTCTGCTGAAACCCGAATAACGCAACCACCAGTATTGCCGCCGGTGAACAAACTCCCCAATGCTTCAGGTGCATATTCCAAACCATCAAAAACATGATCAGTCAATTGCAACTTGCCTTCTGCATACCAGATTTTCATTTGTGCAATAAACTCAGGCCAGCGCTCAAGATAATCAAACACAAAAAACCCTTCCATGCGCGCACGGCGATAAATCAGGTTGTAGTAGTGGGTCGGACCTGGTGGACGTGGTCGTTGATACTCGGTTGAGATGCTGCCGCAAATAGCCAGACGACCACCAACGGCAATATGCTTTAGTGCCAGATCCAGTGTTTCTCCGCCTACGTTATCCAGAAACACATCAATATCATCCGGAAATTCTCGAGGTATAGCCTCGGCGAGATTTTCGTTTTTATAATCTATTGCGGCATCACATAAGCCTTTATCTAACAGCCATTGCGTTTTGGCTGGACCACCAGCAATACCTACCACTCGCTTGGCTCCTTTGACTCGAGCCAATTGACAAGCAATCGAACCGACCCCACCGGCAGCTGCCGAAATCAAAACTGAATCGCCTGGTTTAACCTGAGCGATTTCAATCATGCTCACCCACGCACTACAGCCTAACTGACCAAATAAACCAAGCGTAGTAGTGAGCGGTCTGGTCGGGTTTTCGAACTTTTCTATTTCTACCACATGCTTGCCGTGCTCGTCGGTTGCATCGGGACTCAACACGACATAATCTTCCCACGACATACCCGCCTGAATGATATCTCCAATTTGATAATCGGCATGCTGTGATTCAATCACCTCGCCGATAGCACGCCCTTTCATCACCTCGCCTTTTTCAACCACGATATGAAACTCACGCTCGGCACTGATATACATTCTTTGTGCCGGGCTGGTACCCAGTAAAATAACTCTTACCAGTATTTGACCAGCATCAATTGTCGGGCGTTCGCTATCGACCAACTCAAAGTGTTTTGGTCCCGGGAATTCATCCGGCTCAACAAACTCTCGAAACAACCATTGACGATTTAGACGACTCATATTAACTCCGGTTGTGCGGTTAGTGGCTGACGTTGCGCTAACTTAAAGGCCAGAAAAGTACCAAAAGCACAAACAGCCATTAGCACCAGCATCGGGATCATACTCAAGTCATACCAGATGCCTGAAAGTATCGAGAACACGCCACCAATACTCATTCCCAGTGCACTGGACAACCCTGACCCCAGACCCGCAATTTCAGGGTTGGCACTAACCGCTCCGTTCAAGGCTAGTGGTGTTGCCATGCCGGTAAAAAACATGGAAAACAACAATACCCACAATGGCAGCAATGATGATGCGGTATTCAGGATAAGCGCGAGAACTGTAAACACTCCGGCCGCCAACATACCCAAACAAGCTACATTCATGACCGCGTCTGCATTCATCTGTTTTAATAAAAAGGTATTCAGGATAGTGCCTGATAAATACACCAGGATGGTAGTCAACCAGTAAATCAAAAATGTATTGTTATCGAACCCGAGTTGTTTGATAAAAATATCAGGCCCGATGGGTAGAAAACAAAAGAAGATGCCCTGACAGAATGCAAAAATAAGAGTGTAACCAATAAATCCTGGTGAGGTCAGTAACTGTGCATACCCTGTCTTGAGCACATTAAAATTGATTCTACGAGTTGCCAGTGTTTGTGGCGAGAGCGTTTCACGCAGGTTGAAGTAAGCCAGCACCCATATGATCAGTGCCATCACCGCGCAACTGGCAAAAATGCCACGCCAGCCAAATTGTGTATCGAGAAACGCACCAGCTAACGGACCAGCAAGCGGCCCGATCATCATCGCTAAAGCCAGATAGGTATAACTGGCGGCGGCAGCTTCACGCTCTTGAGAGTCAGTAATCATGGCACGGCTCGTTACTGTACCTGCGCTGACACCCATGCCCTGTAAACATCGACACACAATTAACAGACCCCAGTCATCGACCAGCACGCTGGCTAAACTGGCGATGAAAAACAAGGCAAAGCCGCAAAGTAAGACGATACGGCGGCCATAACGATCTGAAAAAATTCCTAGAACAGGCTGTGCTAAACCAAGACCCAACAAATACGCCGAGACCATATATTGAATGCCAGCCGCATCTACAGAGAACGCATCTGACATGCCGGGAAAAGAAGGCACGATCACTGACATACCAAACGGTGACAGCGCACATATGACTGACAGCAGAATCATTCTGCTGCGCCAGCTCATCGTGGTTAGTTCAGTCATGCTGTTGTTGCTCTGTATTTATTTATTAATCGCTTGAATAAGCTGATTAATACGATCAGCATTCTTGCCAATATCAGAACCACCCACTCGACTTAAGGAGCGAACATCCATTGCCGTGGTTGCATCATCAACAGCGGTGAGCCTGACAACCACATCATCTTTAAAGCCGTACCAAAAGGTAGTGTCGGTCGCTTCGATAATGCCTGCAGCCTGATCTTGAGTATGAATTTCCCAACCCATGGTTTCGACAGCAGCTAACGCTCTGGCATACACATCCGAGATATTCGAATTCATGTTTACAGTGGTCAGGTTCGGGTATCCCTCGCGTTGTGCATCTGCTACCAACCGTTCTCCTCGAGGCACTTTTTTCCCAATATAGTGCGCCGGATTACTCTCGCTTCCACGGGCTGTCAGGATCACATCACTAAATTCGGGTGGATTGATTGTGTCGGTACTGACGTCATGAATAAAAGGTAAGCCCGCAGCCTTGGTGCGTATTTGCTTGCCATATACCATTCCCGAAACAGGAATCAACAAAGCGATAATAGCCAGAATAATCCCGTTGCGCGGCTTAATAAAAATCGACACCAACAATGTAATCACCGCCAACACCGCGGCTAACATCATGAGTTTTATCCCCCAACCCATGCTCAACTTCATCAGGCCAGTTTGCCAGCTCCACCATCCCCAGGTAGACCCTTTCGCCGCCAAAGCGAACCACACTGGTACCAATAGCGACAGAGTAATACTGAGTTTAAGCAGTATATTTTTATATTGAATTTTAGTCATGACTAGCCCCTAATTATTCTTGAGTCGAGCATACGTGATGTGCTCCGGAGCTACCAGCAATCGCATTTCCCAGAATGAGATGCTTAGTATTTAAGTTTTTACCTGGGCCTCAATCGTGATCTAGCCATTGGCGACATTGGTATCGGCCAACTCTTGACCTGACTTAATATTTGGTAAAAACATAGCAGCAGCAGCGGCAATAATTAACAACGGAACTACCACCACGCTGAACGCCATTTGCCATCCCATTGATTTGACAAATATCGGCACAATCATCGGGAATACGGCAAAGCCGAGGCTCAATGGCGCCGAGGCGCACACCGCTAATCCGGAGGCACGCAATTTGTCTTCATAAATCTCGGCAATCAACACCGGCAACACAGCTACCGAGCCATAAAATAAGGCGGTCATCAAAGCGAACATGACAAAATCTTCTGTACGGGTATCCGGTATCCACATCAAGCCAAGCAATGCCAAAGCACCACCGAGCACCCAGATAATATAGACATTACGACGGCTGGTTATGAAGTCTCCAATATAAGCTGCCCCGAGATAACCGATGATGGCGATACCATAGGAATACCCAACCAGCGTGGTTGCTTCAGCGGGGGTATAGTCACGTACCTCGCCAAAATAAGAAGGGAAATAAAATGCCGTACCGGCGTAAGCACCACCGAAAGCAAAGTAGGTAACGATAGAGGCGATACTGTAAGTTCGATATTTAGGACTAAACAGGTCACCTATAGACCCCTTCGCCATCGGATTATCTGCCGGAATTTCCAGCGCACCGGTTTCATCACGCAACATCCACCAGAATAATGCTGCGATTGGGATAACCAAAAACGCCGCCATACAAATCTCGCGCCAGCTGTAGTGTGTCAATAACGGGGCTGCAATGATCGACGCTAAAAACCAGCCCAACGGATAACCACACTGCAGCACACCCATCGCCATACCGCGTAATCGTGGTTGCACATTTTCAACAACATAGGCATTGGTAATAGGAGACAAACCATTACTTAAACCAAAACCCATCGCCCTGAATAGAGTCAGTAATACAATACCGCCTGCCAGCCCTTGCAAGCCCACTAATAAGGCCGAGACCCCAAGCAATAAACAGAGTAAAGGTCCTCGACCGAATCGGTCGGCGGCCGCACCAACAAACAACATCAGAATAGCTGACAGTACAAATGAAATAGTCAGAATCGTACCTGCCGCTTGCAGTGGCAGATCAAACTCAGTCAATATTCCGGGCAAGGCATAGCCAAAAAATGCCTGATCCATGTTGGTGAGGGTCCAGGCGATAAAGCAAATAATGAGTATTTTAGGTCGGCTAAAAGTTGCCGATTGAGCGTTATTTGACATGGGATTTAGCCTGATGAGTTCCTGATAGATTATACATAGTCAACGGATGCACTAAAGCAGTGTTATTATTAAGAAAAAGAATAATCCGGGAGAAAGTCGTGAGTAGTAAAACCAAAGCCAATGCCTATTGGCAAGCCAATCTTAAGTTAGTATCTGTTCTATTGTGTATCTGGTTTATTGTTTCATTTCTTTGCGGCATTGTGCTGGTTGATTTTCTTAATCAATTTCGACTCGGCGGCTACAAACTCGGATTCTGGTTTGCGCAACAAGGTTCTATCTATACCTTCGTAGTTTTAATCTTCGTCTACGCACATAAAATGAAAAAGCTTGATCAACAATTCGGATCAGGTGAATAACATGGATTTACGCACACTCACCTTTCTAATTGTCGGTCTAACTTTCGCTTTGTACATAGGCATCGCCATCTGGGCACGCGCCAGTACTACCAAAGAATTTTATATCGCCGGTGGTGGTATCAATCCGGTTGCCAATGGTATGGCAACTGCTGCTGACTGGATGTCTGCCGCGTCATTTATTTCCATGGCAGGACTGATTGCCTTTATGGGTTATGGCGGCTCGGTCTTTTTAATGGGCTGGACCGGCGGTTACGTGATTCTCGCCTTATTGCTAGCACCCTACTTACGCAAGTATGGCAAATACACGGTACCGGAATTTATCGGTGATCGTTATTACTCCAATATTGCGCGCGTGGTCGCCGTAATTTGTTTGATCGTTTGCTCGGTAACCTATGTTATCGGCCAGATGAAAGGCATCGGCGTCGCCTTCTCACGATTTCTTGAAGTCGACTATGACATCGGTTTGTTGATAGGTATGGGTATCGTTTTTTTCTATGCTGTACTTGGTGGTATGAAGGGCATTACCTACACCCAGATCGCACAGTACTGTGTCTTGATATTCGCTTTTACTGTCCCAGCCATATTTATCTCGCTAAACCTGACCGGCAACCCTATTCCACAACTGGGACTTGGTAGCACATTGGTCGGTTCGGATACTTATCTACTGGACAAGCTTGATCTGATTCTGACTGATATCGGCTTTAAGGAATACACCACCAACACACGTATCAACACACTCAATATGTTTGCCTACACCTTGTCGCTAATGATAGGTACCGCTGGCTTGCCACACGTGATCATCCGCTTCTTTACCGTAAAGAAAGTCAGTGATGCCAGAGTATCAGCTGGCTGGGCGCTGGTATTCATTGCTATTTTATACACCACTGCTCCCGCGGTTGCTGCCATGGCGCGCCTGAATCTGGTTAACACGATTGAACCCAATGCAACTGAAAACCTGGTTTACGATGAACGACCCGACTGGTTCAGGAACTGGGAAAAAACCGGCTTGTTAGGTTTTGAGGATAAAAATGGTGATGGAAAAATTCAATACACCAATGATGATTCTAATGAAATGGTGAAAGTTGATCAGGACATCATTGTGCTGGCTAATCCTGAAATTGCCAACCTGCCCAATTGGGTTATTGCGCTGGTCGCTGCCGGCGGTCTGGCTGCTGCACTATCTACTGCAGCTGGATTATTACTGGCAATCGCATCAGCAATATCTCACGACTTGTTAAAGGGAGTATTCCGGCCAAAAATAACCGAACGGCAAGAACTCAATGCCAGTCGGTTAGCGATGGCGGGTGCTGTACTACTAGCAGGTTATCTCGGGTTTAACCCTCCCGACTTTGCCGCCGGAACCGTCGCGCTAGCCTTCGGTTTGGCTGCCGCCTCAATCTTCCCGGCCCTAATGATGGGCATATTCAATAGACGTATGAACAAAGAAGGCGCTATCGCTGGTATGCTGGCCGGTCTAAGCGTGACCTTGTTTTATGTATTTCAACACAAAGGAATACTATTCATCGTAGACACCTCGTTTCTGGGCAACATGACGCCCAACTGGTTTTTCGGGATTGAGCCTAACGCCTTTGGCGCGGTCGGAGCTGTTGTGAATTTTGTGATTTCCATTCTCGTATCAAGCTTTACCAAAACTCCTCCAGATCACATATTAGATTTAGTAGAAAACATTAGGGAACCTATAACTCAATGAGTACTTCTTATAGACAGGAGTGGGTCGACTACGCCAAAGCGATTGGAATCATTTTAGTTGTTTATGGGCACGTCGCGCCGGGTATTTATAACGCGGGGCTTATAACCAACGATGTAAACTATTTTCTAGTGCAAAAATTTATTTACAGTTTCCATATGCCCTTGTTCTTTTTTCTATCTGGATTGTTTTTTTGGGACTCGCTAATTAAACGTGGATCAAAGCATTTAATTGGTAGCAAAGTGGATACGATTGTTTATGCCTACATCCTTTGGTCACTACTACAAGGCTTTAGTGAAATTATACTCGCACAATACGTAACTGATCCCCCATCCATTAAATATGTACTTTCTTTACTATGGCAACCTCGACAACAATTTTGGTATTTATATGCACTCTTTATGATTTTTCTGCTGTACTCCATCGTATTTTATACAACAAATAAGACTTATATTTTTCCGACATTCCTAATTACAATCTTATTGTATCTGTTTAGAGAGAAAATTCCGGGCGGTGGATTTTACCTTACCTGGGTTACAGAATATTCCCCATATTTTATTTTAGGAGTATTAGTCACAAACTACTCATTACTAAATTACTTAAAAAAACCGGTTGTTTTTTATCTAATATTAGTTCTCTGCATAGTCACACATGGAATAAATTTATATTCTGTACCGACTGGATTGTACGGTCAAAAAATAATCAGTTTCGTCGTTTCGAGTACAAGTATTGCGTTAGTTGTTATATTTTCTCTGCAGTTAACAAAACACAATATCAGATGGCTTTTATATCTCGGTTCTGCATCTATGGCGATTTATGTAATGCATACATTTGCCACCTCTGGAACAAGAATCCTACTGACGAAAATATTCAATATTTATGACTCGTTTACTCATTTAACGATGGGAACGTTGTTGGGGCTAGCTGCTCCCTGCCTAGCCTATTTTATTAAACAGAAATTTAAAATACCATTTATATTTAGTGCACCTATTAGTTCTATTTTTCAAAAAAACAAATAAGTTAGAGTTTTAAATTCTTTTTTACTTTTGTGAACGCGGCAATCGCCATGTAGATATCATCATCAGTTAATGCGGCTGACATTTGCGTACGAATACGCGCCTTGTCTTTGGGAACGACTGGATACGAAAACGCAACCACGTATACCCCCTCTGCCAATAACGCTTCAGCGAATTTTGCGGTAAGTACTGCATCGTAAAGCATCACGGGTACAATCGCGTGTTCACCGGGTAACAAGTCAAAACCAGCTTTCGAAAGCCCGGCACGAAAACGAGCAGTGTTGGACTGTAAGCGTTCCAACAAATCACCACTTTCTGTAACTAGCTCAAGTGCTTTGATAGCACCCGCCACCACCGGTGGTGCCACAGTATTAGAAAATAAATACGGGCGTGAACGTTGCCTTAAGAGTTGCACAATTTCTTTGCGCGCCGAGGTATAGCCTCCACTAGCACCACCCAGAGCTTTGCCCAAAGTACCCGTTGTGATATCAACCCGATCCATACATTGACGATACTCATGCGTACCCTTACCGGTAGCCCCTACAAAGCCGGCAGCATGGCAGTCATCAAAATGCACCAGCGCATTGTACTTATCTGCCAGCTCACAAATTTTATCGAGCTGCGCGATATAACCATCCATCGAAAATACGCCATCACTGGTTATCAGTTTAAAGCGTGCCCCATCTTGATCGGCCTGTTGCA
>CALISW010000026.1 GCA_938041655.1 uncultured Thiotrichales bacterium
GTGAATACGCATATAAATGTCACCAAACTCAGCTTCAAGAGATTTCAAAGGCTCTTCAATAAGTACCTCACCACCAGAGTGTCTGACGGTAACGTATTTTTGCTCTGCCTGAAAATAGGCAATATCTTCAACCGGTATCAGCTCGAGATTGCCTCTTACGCGGGCACATATATGAGTGCGGCGATTATCATCTTCATCACCCAACTTACCAATCTGCGCTTTATTAAGCTTGGTTGCTTTGGTCAGCTCTTCCATCAACTTTTCACGACGGATCGGCTTGAGCAAATAACCAATGGCGTTAGTCTCAAACGCCTCGAGTGCATGCTCACCATAAGCGGTAGTGAAAATAATCGCTGGCGGCTCTTCATATTCAGACATATGACGGGCTGCTTCCAGCCCATCCATACCGGGCATACGAATATCCATCAGGATCACATCCGGTTTATGCGCTTCAGCTTGTTTAATTGCCTCCACACCATTGCCAGCTTGCGCGCAAACTTCATAGCCATTTGCGTCCTCAAGCATGCTCGAAAGACGACTTAACGCCGGTCTCTCATCATCTACAATCATTACTCTCATATTCATATCATTTACCTGGAATATTAAATGCCACCGTATAATTCTTGCCGGTATCCTCTACTTTCATTGGGGACTCCAAACTATAAGCCAATGCCAATCTCTGACGTATATTATCCTGCGCCATTTTATTCCCTTTGTGCTGGCGCTGATCCGTCTTGTCGCTCAAAGGATTTGAAACTGAAATCCGGGTGGAAGAACCACGCTTTTTTAATGCGATGGTTACTACCCCGCCCTCGGTCAATGGCTCAATGCCATGATAAAGCGCGTTTTCTACCAACGGTTGCAAGATTAACGCCGGGATTTCAGTGCGTAAATCTACCGATGGGTCAATTTGCCAGTCTACCTGCAAACGATCACCGAGCCGATGGCCTTCTATATTCAAATAACGCTTGGTGACCTCAACTTCTTCACCCAACGACAACATATTTCTATCTGCCAGCGAAACACGGAAAAGATCGGCAAGATCTTCAACCGCACGCTCAGCCTCTTCCGGATGTGTCCGGGTCAGGCTGGCAATGGTATTCATACTATTAAAGAGGAAATGGGGGCGAATTCTGGCCTGTAATGCCTGAATTCTTGAACGGGCCTCCGCCTCGGTATTAGTCTTCCATTGCGACTGTACGTAAAAATAGCGCAATACGACCGCAGAAACGATGGCACAGATCACAAGATTGCGCTGAATAAAGCTGCTGGTCCACGCAGAATCAGGATTTAACATCCCTAATGACTTCAAAATCCAGATAGAAGCCAGAGAATAGAGAAACGTCAGTACCAGGCTGGTGGCGTAGGAAATAGCAGCAGATTTGATCGAATCACCATGATCAAACCACTTTCTGAAGTAGCACAACAGGAAAATGGCTGTCAGAGATACCCACTGAATAAACAGGGATATAAACGCCAGGCGGCGCCAGAAGTTTTCAGCCTCCATACCCGGGGCAAGGGTTAGCATCAGGGCTAATAGCTCTGACATCAAGACAACGAGAAAGACGTTATGGCTGTTGCAAAAGTCCGGTAGAAATCCTTCTCGCGGCTCATCAGTCTGCTTCGCAGCAGGCTTTTTCTCTTCCATAAGAACCGGTGAAATACGTTTAAATCCAGCGCGTAACAATATCACAAGCCCCCAAGCGCACCTATCACCAGAGGTATACTTGTAACACAGTTCTCATTATCATCTGACGTGTATCACAACATTGTGATTCATGTACTTTTACTATTTTCAAGGCAGCTCAAATGGTCAAAAAAGTAAACCAGTCCTGGGGCGGAAGATTCAGTGAAGCCACTGATGCTTTTGTTCAGACATTCAGCGAATCTGTAAGCTATGACCAGCGCCTCTGCTTCCATGATATTCGCGGTTCAATCGCCCATGCGACCATGCTCGGAGCTGTGGGAGTACTCACAGAAACTGAAACCAAATCTATCGTCGATGGATTGGCTCAGATCAAAGTAGAAATCGAAAATGGCCAATTTGAATGGTCGATTGAACTTGAAGATGTGCACATGAACATCGAGGCACGATTGACTGACCTGATTGGCGAGCCCGGTAAAAAACTGCACACTGGTCGTTCACGCAATGACCAGGTTGCCACTGATATCCGTTTGTATTTACGCGACGAGATAGATTTATTGATCGCTGCGGTAGAGCGTTTGCAACGTGGCTTGCTCGATTTGGCTGAAGCTGAAGCCGAAACTATCATGCCCGGTTTTACCCATATGCAAGTCGCGCAACCAATCAGCCTCGGCCACCATGTGCTGGCGTGGTTTGAAATGTTTGTGCGCGATAAATCCCGTTTGCAGGATTGTCGCAAGCGACTCAATGTCATGCCGCTAGGTAGCGCCGCTCTGGCAGGCACCAGCTATCCGATTGATCGTGCTATGACTGCCAAGCTGCTCGAGTTTGATGCACCGTGCAACAACTCACTCGATGGCGTCAGTGATCGTGATTTTGCGATTGAGTTTTCAGCTGCGGCCGCTTTGTTAAGCACGCACCTCTCACGTATTGCCGAAGAGTTGGTGCTGTGGACCTCGGCGCAGTTTAACTTTGTTACTCTGCCCGATCGTTTTTGTACCGGCTCATCGATCATGCCGCAAAAGAAAAATCCTGATGTGGCTGAACTGGTTCGTGGGAAAAGCGGACGCATCAATGGCAACCTGGTAACACTACTGACACTAATGAAAGGTCAACCTCTAGCCTACAACCGTGACAATCAGGAAGACAAAGAACCACTGTTCGATACCATTGACACTATCTTTGCATCGGTAACAGCGTTTGCCGACATGCTGCCAGCCATCCAACCCAATCGCGACGAAATGGCAGCAGCAGCACGACAAGGTTTTTCGACTGCGACTGACCTGGCCGATTATCTAGTGCGAAAAGACATCCCGTTTCGGGACGCACACGAAATTGTTGGTAGCGCGGTTCAATACGCTAGCGGGAAAGGTTGTGATCTGGCCGATCTTGCCTTACAAGACCTGCAACAATTTTCAGAACTTATCGATGATGATGTCTACGATATACTGACATTGGCTGGCTCGATTAATAGCCGCGATCATCTTGGTGGCACTGCACCCGCGCAAGTCAAATTTCAGGTAGCCGAGCAACGCGCCTCGCTGGGATAGAGACGGGGCATGGCCAGCGAATACGACATTATTGCAGATGAGTGGCAAGCTCGTGCCGGTGAGCTGGCGCAATGGGCTATGGATAACCTTATCAATCGTAAAGACGTGTGGGGTCAATATTCAGTCCTGACACCCACCGAACGCCGGCGTGAAGGTCGTTCTTACAAAGCCATGACCTTGCCACAAAAACATTTACGCGGCGAAGACATGGTCAGCATCGACAAACTCACACGCCACTTCGCCAGTCGCCACCAACGCAAACCACAGATCATTGGCTTGCATGCCAAGAGTAAAGACGCCACCAGCCGCTGGCTGGGAATCGACATCGACATGCACGATGAAAACAAAACCAATGCCGAAGATCATGCCCGCCGCAACCTGGTCGGCGTGGTTGAATGGTGGAAAAAATTACAGTCACTGGGTTATGACCCTTTGTTATTTAACTCGAACGACAATGGCGGCTACCACCTGTGGATCTTGTTTGCTGAACCCGCTCCTACGGCGGATGTATTCGCCTTTGCTAAATCACTGGTCGAGAGCTGGGAAGCAACGGGTCTTGATGAAGAACCTGAGACATTCCCCAAACGAGTTAAGGATGACAGTATCGGTTCGTGGTTCAGATTGCCCGGCTTGCACCACACCAAGCACCATTACTCCAGCGTCTGGAGTGGTGATGACTGGCTCGATGACCCATGGTTAACCGGTCATGCCGCAATCGACTGTATGCTTAACACCATGCCGGGACCCCCTCCTCCGGTGAAAGCCGACGGCACGGAACTCACAGCCAGAAAACGTCTACAAGTCGAGAAGCAACCCGCACCGGTAAGCACAAAACGTAGTTCATTCAAACGTAAAGGCAAGGCTACTGTATGTGTTGATTTTGACGGAGTGCTGGCACAGAAGGTCGACGGCAAAACCCGCATCGGCCCACCGATGGATGGCGCCGTTGAATTTACTTCCGAGCTAGGCGAATTTGCACGCATCATTATCTATACCGCACGGCTTTCTGGTGGGTCCAAAGACAGTCGCGAAAAACTTGAAGAAAAAATCCGTAAGTGGCTGGACAAACATCAAATAAGCTTCGATGCTATCCATAACGAGACCGGCAAACCGGTTGCACATGCCTACGTCGATGATCGCGGTGTCAGTTGTCGACCTGCAGAAAATGGCATGACGGCTTTTACCAACGCCTTAGAAGACATCAAAAACCTGGTGGATTAAGTATGCCCAGATCACTCGAATTCAAGTTAAGTCCAAAAGGAAAACCATTTTCTTTTTCTATTAATAAAGTAAACCGCACCAAGCTCTATGGTCGGGTAGAACTCTTGACCTTCGATAATTTTGACCAAAAATGTGAATTGGCTAGCCTGGCTCGTGATGGTGCCACAGTCATACCTTATGGTGGCACTGCTTCTGGCTACATCAATACCGATGGCTTATGGATAGAGCGCGATCAACTTGATCCAATTGACGCCGACGGAAATCTGATAGAGGAAGTTGAAACCAGTTTTGGCCGTACTAATCAACTTAGCGAAATCAAAAGTATTGATGAGTTTCTTGATCACCCGATTCGTTTAACGTATGCCTTAAACAACACCGACACCCTGCCAGCCAAGGTACAAAAAAAACTCGATGATGGCAGCATCTTTCGCTTTGATTTTTCCTATCGCGGCGGACCCGATACCTCACCAGCATTCATCATGGCTGATGAAGCAGGCAAAGTCTGGATGCTGATCGGAGAATCCAGTGATATTGAATTTATCGGTTTTGAGCAAGCTGCTGTCTGCGCCGCTACCCATCAAAACGACTCGGAAACAGATGATGATGGATTTGATTTTGACATGCTTTAACAGTTAGTACTTTTGTATGAAATCAAGGAAAATCACCCTTATTGTCCTGCAAGAATACCGAGATTGTAGGACTGAGAGGTAAGAATGTTAAATTTCATTTGCAGCAGCTGATTAACCTTGCTACCTTCCGCTTAAATACAGGGCTAACAAATAGTAAGCTCGAAATACAAGTCAGCTTCTCGACATGGATTGTTGTCACTGGCATTAAAGACAATAACTTAAATTTAAAAATCAGGAGAAGAACACCATGACTAACCGTCAAGCTCTTCGTATTACTTTCACACAGCTCGCTTTATTTGCGCTGCTGACATTCACCTTACTCTTTCCGAATATGTCTCGCGCTGACGTTGTTATCAATGAGTTCATCGCTTCCAATGCATCAACAATCGCCGATGAAGCTGGTGCATTTGATGACTGGGTTGAACTTTATAATACCGGTTCAAACGCCGTTGATATTGGTGGCTGGTTTATGAGTGACGACCTGACCGCACCTCAGGATTGGCAAATTCCTGCGACAGATCCTGCAATTACTACCATCCAGCCAGGTGGCTTTTTAATTGTCTGGTTTGACAAAGAACCTGAGCAGGGCCCGCTGCACATTAATGCCAAACTTGGTTCAGATGGTGAAGATATCGTCCTCCATGATGGTAACGCAATCGTTGACAGCTATACCTTCGGACCTCAAATTTCTGATGTCTCGGAAGGACGCATACCGGACGGTACAGGCACATTCAGAGCGTTGGCATCAGCCACACCTGAAGCTGCAAACGATGACAGCGAGCCACCCACGGCTACAGAAGCAGTAGAGTTTTCCATGCCTGGCGGGCCGTATGCAGGCAGTCAAACAGTCGAATTAAGCAGTACTACCACTAGCGCTACCATCTACTACACCACCGATGGTACAGATCCTGATATTGATGACATCGAATACACCGGCCCTATCTCGGTAAGCAGCTCAACACCTATTCGCGCCATCGCCATGCGAAGTGATCTGACCCCTAGTAAGATCACAACCAACACCTACATCATCGATAGCAACCACGACTTCATCATCATTGCTGCCAGTGGCGATCCTGCTCTCTACTACGACCCAGATACCGGCATGATTCCAAACTTCACGGAAGATATTGAGGTGCCTGTCAATGTCGAGATTTACGATAATGACGGGACGCAGATGATCAACCAGATGGCCGAGACTGAAATACAAGGCTCGTTCAGCGCACGTTATGTACAGAAATCATTTGCTTACAAAGCGAAAGCAAGCCTTGGGGCTGAGTCCTTTGACTACCCACTTTTTCCCGATGAAGAACTCACCGAATATTTCTCAATAGTCGGTAGAAACTCGGGTGGCGACTTTAATCACTCAATGTTTCATGATTCGTTTGTCTCGAGTCTGGTTCGCGATCTATCCGATATGGACGGTGTCATCAGAAAATCAGATATTGATATGCAAGCCTATCGCCCTGCAGTGACTTATATTAATGGTGAATACTACGGTATACATAACTTACGTGAACGTGCCGACCGTCGCTACATTCAAGGTCACTATGGCTTGACCCGTGATGAAATCATTCTCATAGAAAAAGTCTTTGAAGTAAAAGAAGGCACCTGGGCACCCTGGGGTGAATTCCGCAACTTCCTCGAAGACAACGACATGTCTATTCAAGCCAATGCTGATGAGCTGGCTGAACGCATGGATATACAGAGCTTTATCGATTACAACGTATTCCTGATATTCGCCGACGCGACGGACTGGCCCGGCAATAACATCCGCACCTGGCGTCCGATTGCTGAAGGTGGAAAATGGCGCTGGATCATGTACGACCTGGATCAAACCTACGGCATCAACACTAAAGACGCGAGCTGGGGTTCGGGTAACCCGAGCCAGAAAACGCTCAGCCGTATGTTGGTTGTTGACCCTGAATTTGACAGCGTTGCCAAACAATGGGCGATCGAATTTTTCCAGAGCATGATGGAGAATGAAGGGTTCCGGAACCAGTTCCTGAATCGTCTCGCGGACGAAATGAACACTCTCTACAAACCATCACGCGTATTAGCTCGTCTGGACGAGTTTTATCAACTCTACAATACCGGTGCCAACGAACGACAGCAGCACGCCGAGCGCTGGGATGGAACAACCGCAGAGTACAATCACCCGCAATGGAATACTACCCAGAAAATTCTGGATGCCATCGATACCTTCACTACCGGTGGAGAAGACTATCCACAAGGTCGTATCGACTACATGATCGATGATGTGCTGGATAATTATTCAGATATCAATGGCACGGTAACCTTGAACGTCAATGCCCAACCTGCTGCAGGCGGCACCGTCAACCTTAGCACCTTGTCCTTGAGTGGCACTTCACTTCCGTTCAGCGGCACCTATTTTAGTGATATCGCAATACCGGTGAGTGCGACCGCGGCTCGAGGTTATTTCTTTGACAGCTGGTCGGACAGTAATCTGGGCACTGACGAAAGTGGCGAGATTACACTTACCGGCAACAACACACTAACAGCAAACTTCACTCAAGGCTCGACCTCCACAGCAGGCATTGTGATGAGTGAAATCAACTACAACTCAGCTGATGATCAGGATTCCGAAGACTGGGTCGAGTTGTACAACCCGACCGGCGCTCCGGTTGATATCTCGGGCTGGTGGTTGAACGATGAAAGCGAAGATTACTTTGGCATGCCAGCTGGCACCATCATTCCAGCCAATGGAACATTGGTTGTGGCAGCCGATTTGGCAGCCTTCAGCGCTATCTATCCGCAAGTCACAAATATCATCGGCAGCTTTGGTGAAGATCCCGGTGGCTTTGGTCTGAGTGGCAAGGGCGAGCATGTGTTCTTGTATAACGCGGCTGGTCTACTCATTGATGACGTTAATTTTGATGACAAAGACCCGTGGCCAGAATCACCTGATGGCGATGGCCCTACTCTACAACTGGTCGATCCAGCTGCTGATGGTAACCTGCCAGAAAGCTGGGTCGGTGACGTTGCAACACCTGGCATCTACTCTGTCAGCAACGGTCCGGATCAAACTGTTAGCCTGAGCGCAATTGGAGATAAAACCGTTCTGGATACTCCATTCACTATTAATGGAAGTGCTACATCTGGATTACCAGTAAGTTACTCGGTCGTTTCCGGTCCTGCAGTTATCGTCGGCAATGAAATTACACTGACCGGCATAACCGGTACGGTAGTGATTGCTGCGAATCAGTCAGGT
>CALISW010000027.1 GCA_938041655.1 uncultured Thiotrichales bacterium
GTTCTACGTGATAAAAAGCAACGTCCGGGAAGGAACCCCAAGACCGGTGAAGAGATTCCTATTTCAGCACGCAGGGTGGTCACATTCAGACCAGGTCATAAACTCAAATCAAGGGTAGAAGGATATGTTGGAAGCCGGGAACAATAGCGAATTACCTGCGATCCCCGCAAAGCGATATTTTACGATTGGCGAAGTTAGCGAACTTTGTGCTGTAAAACCCCACGTACTTCGTTATTGGGAACAGGAGTTCCCCATGCTAAAGCCCGTCAAACGACGTGGTAATAGACGTTACTATCAACGCAAAGAAGTCCTTTTAATAAGACAAATCAGACACTTACTCTATGAGCAAGGCTATACCATTAGTGGTGCTCGAGCTCAATTGGGTGGCCAGTCATCTGCTACAGAGACTACCGCGGCTGTAGTACAGCAGGATGATCAGCAAGTAATCCAGACGATGCGAAAAGAACTGGAAGATTTGTTGAAATTGCTCAAATAGTCTCCTATATTCATCGACTGAATACGGGGCGTAGCGCAGCATGGTAGCGCATCACACTGGGGGTGTGGAGGTCGTAGGTTCAAATCCTACCGTCCCGACCATTCATTCACACCCTGGCAAACGCAATACTTTTTCAAAAGCTACCCAAGCTTAAGCCGTGCAAGTCACTCCGGTTAAGAAACAATTGGTATTGCTTGGTGGTGGTCATGCCAACGTGCAGGTCATTCTTTCCTTTGCCATGCGACCACTGCTTGATGTCTCGATCGTATTAGTTTCAGACAAAGTACTCGCCGGCTATTCGGGTATGTTGCCGGGTTGGATTGCTGGGCAATTCAGTCGTGAAGAAACACACATCGATTTATCCAGACTCTGTTCGGTCTGTGGCGTGAATTTTATACATTGTCCAGTGAGCAATATTGATACTGAGGTGCAGACTGTAATTTGCAAAAATCGACCTGCTATTTATTACGATCTATTGTGTATCAATATTGGCTCTAAACCGGCCGATCTAAATACAACTAGTGATCAAGCTGTAATTCCGATTAAGCCAGTTGAAGATTTTTTAATCAGTCTTGATAAATTTCTCGCAGCAGATGACAGTAAAGTCATACTCAGTATTATCGGGGCAGGGGTGGCCGGTGTTGAAGTGATGTTCTCATTGTGTGAGCGTTATGCGAACCGATCAAATATAAACTACCAACTCATTACCAGTGATACTCAAATCGTTCCTCAACTTAATAATAGTGCACGCAAGTTTTTGCGTAGTGAGCTTAAGTCTCTCAACGTTAGTACAAAAACACAATTCAGGCTCCAAACGGTAGACGAGGGAAGCCTGGTAGCGGAGAATGGCGATAAAATACCATCAGATATTACGATCTTGTGCAGTGGGGGAAAACCCCCGAGCTGGTTAAGCAAGGTAATACTTGATAAAGACTCAGACGGGTTTATTCAGGTTAAAGATACACTTCAAAGTACCTCACACACCACTGTTTTTGCTGCCGGAGATATCGCCTCCATTCAAGGTCAAGATCTGGAAAAATCGGGCGTCTATGCTGTCAGGCAAGGAGAGCTTCTAACACAGAATTTGCGAAAAGCACTCCAGGATGCACCTCTTAAATTATACAAACCTCAAAAATCCTTTCTAAAACTAATCTCACTAGGGAAGCAGAAAGCCCTGGCGGTGAAAGGTCCGTTTGCACATGCCGGGAAATGGGTATGGCAGTGGAAATGGCGTATTGATAGCAAGTTCGTAAATCGCTTTAACAACTTTGAAATGCAACATAAGCAGACGGGTGATTTTGCACAGGATCAAGACGAACAGATGCGCTGTAGTGGTTGTGCCGCTAAAGTTAGTCAGTCTGTTTTACTCGAATCTCTCTCGAAATTTGAGAACACTCTGCTTAAGGATGACTCGGTGCTGGTAGAGCTTAATGCTGAGCAAGCACTATTGCAGAGTGTGGATTTTTTTCGGGCACTGCTTGATGATTATTACCTGAATACGTTAATCTCATTGAATCATGCGCTCAACGACAGCTATGCCATGGGAGTTATTCCTCACTCAGTGCTGTCGATGATTGCTCTACCTCCTGCCAGCAATCGTATCCAGAATAATCGCTTAGTGCAGATACATGCCGGTATTCAAGCAGGTCTTGCAGAAACTGGTGCAAGCTTGATAGGTGGGCATACCGCTGAGGCATCTGAAGCCATGTCGGGTTTTACCGTTAATGCGATCAAGACAGACCAGGTGGTCTGGACTAGCCAGGGCATGCAGGCTGGTGATGCGTTATTACTTACCAAGCCATTAGGGACAGGTGTGTTGTTTGCCGCACATGCAGCAGGAAAAGTCAGTGGTGAAATTATTGCGGGCGCGATGCAATATTTGCAACAAACGCATTTTAAAGCTGTGAAGTTACTTAAAGACGAACTGGTGAACGCCTGTACCGATGTGACCGGCTTTGGGTTACTGGGTCATTTATCCCAAATGATGCCCAAAACAGGTATTAAGATCGCTTTACACCTGAATGCTTTACCCATACTGGAGGGTGTTGAAGAGCTACTGAAAGCAGGTATACGCAGCAGCCTGCATCAAGATAACCGCTCGGCAATCGATGTTTTAAATAACTCAGAAATTGTAGATACCTCAGCGGTAGCTGAAGTCTTGTTTGATCCTCAAACAGCAGGAGGTTTACTCTTGAGCATTCCTGCGGATAATGCAGAGAAAGCCCTGCAAAAGTTAGTCAGTGCTGACTATGAGGCAGCGATTATTGGCTCTGTCTATCAAACTTCCGAGCAAAGTGCTGTTTTTCTTGAAGGTTTTGCCAGTTAAGGGAATCAATAAAGAGCCCTAAATACAAGCATCCCGAGTCGGAATCAGCTACACTGCGCGCCCAGTTGTCTTCAGAAGTCAGATCCAATGAGTAGTACAGCCGAAATAGATTTCAGTGAGTTAGGTTTAGCTAAACCGCTATTGAAAGTATTGAATGAAATTGGCTACGAAAAGCCATCCCCGATACAAGCAAAAACGATTCCCGTGGTTCAAGCCGGGCGTGACGTAATCGGTCAGGCACAAACTGGTACCGGTAAAACGGCGGCCTTTGCACTACCATTACTTACCAATCTGGATCTCAAGTCTACAGGGCCACAAGTGCTGGTACTCACACCAACCAGAGAACTGGCCATTCAGGTTTCTGAAGCGTTTCAAAAATATGCGCGCCATTTAAAGGGCTTTCACGTTACACCTATCTATGGTGGTCAGAGTTATGGTGGGCAGATCAGTGCGCTTAAACGCGGGGTACATGTCGTAGTTGGTACACCGGGACGGGTCATGGACCATATGCGCAAGGGTACTTTAAAGCTTAATAAATTATCTACCCTGGTTCTGGATGAGGCCGATGAGATGCTGCGTATGGGTTTTATTGACGATGTAGAATGGGTATTGGAACAAAGTCCTGATGATCGGCAAATTACCTTGTTTTCGGCAACCATGCCAACCCAAATCAAGAAAATCGCTCAACGCCATTTATCTAATCCCGAGCATATTTTAATAGAGGTAAAGACGACTACAGCCGACACCATCAGGCAACGTTACTGGCCGGTGCGAGGCGTGCACAAACTAGATGCATTGACACGCATACTCGAGGCAGAAAGTTTTGATGCCATCCTGATATTTGTACGCACCAAAATGTCTACCGTCGATTTGGCAGAAAAATTATCGGCGCGTGGATTTGCCGCGGTCGCGCTCAATGGTGATATTGCGCAAGCTCAACGCGAGAGAACGGTGCGCTCCCTGAAGTCTGGAAAGATTGATGTCATCGTGGCAACTGATGTTGCAGCTCGAGGGCTTGATGTTGAGCGAATTAGTCATGTCATCAACTATGATATACCTACTGATACAGAGTCTTATGTACACCGTGTCGGGCGTACAGGGCGCGCTGGTAGAAATGGTGATGCTATTTCATTTGTTGCACCTCGAGAGAATCGATTGCTGTATGCGATTGAAAAGGCAACGCGACAAAAGATAGAAAAAATGGAACTACCTTCTACTCGACTCATCAATGATCAGCGTATTAATCGATTTACCCAACGTATCTCCGACACTGTGCAAAAAGAAGATCTCGGTAAATACTTGAAAATCATTAAAGAATATCAAGCTGAGAATGAGTTGGAGCTTATCGATATTGCTGCAGCGCTGGCAAAAATGGCACAAGGAAATGCGCCATTACTGGTTGAGACAAAACACACGCAGCATGAGAAACGCTCCGGGAAAAAAGAATCTAAACCACAGCGTGAACATACCGGACGTGACAGAGATAAGCGACAATCAAGTCGACCGAAAAGAAAACCGACTGCTGAAAATCGAGTCGAAGACGGCATGGTCAGATATCGGGTTGAAGTTGGGACTGAACACGGAACAGAGGCTAGTAATCTGGTAGGCGCGATTGCCAATGAAGCTGAGATAGACAGTCAATACATTGGCAAAATCCAGCTGCATGAAAAGCATAGTTTTATTGATTTACCTGAAGGTATGCCGAAGCAGACATTCAAACACTTGAAAAACACCTGGGTGAGTCAGCGTAAGTTAAATATCACAGTAGATGATGAATCGAATTCGAGCAGTGAAAAACACGCAGACAACAAAAAAAGCAAACCAAAAAAACGTACTAAAAGTGCTAAAAAAGGTAAACGGAAATCCAATAAGAAAAAATCTGAAGGGCGGAAAAAAGCAGGCTGAAACAGGACGAGTCTGAATAAAAGACACACTTTTTACGTCTGCTTAAACCGTTTATCTGGCCTTTAATGAGCCACAGACAGTACTGGCTAAAATTTCTGATTAACGGTTATATATACTGAACGAAACATGACAAAGTTACGGTTACTTTACATTGTCTCCGTCTACTATGTGCGCATGGCAATTCTTAAAAAACTCTTTAAATCCAGGCCACAGCGGGCTAATTATGATGACCCTGAAGTGGTTGCATCAGAAGTCATTCGATTTGCGAATAAGCTCAGAAGTATGGATGCTAAAGAAGTTGGGCACCTGCTAGCATACGCTGCCGATATCAGAAACAAGCTATTACATGATGATGCTAAGCAAATATTACAGCCTGTTCATATTGCCGATAATCATCCGGCAAAACTTGACCGAATAGAAAAGGCATTGATCAGTCATCAGATTTGCCAGACTAGTACTGATGCTGCAAATATCTGGTTACAAACCGTATATATCGCACGTCTACCTAGTGTCAGAATGTTGGGTAGACGTTTGTGGACAGCACTTGAAAAGGGCGTTCCCTATGTGGAAAATCAGGCTGAAGAATTTAAAAAGCTATCGAGAATAGATCTTAATATTGATGGCTATGAACAATTACCGACAGGTTTTTCCAAGTAATCTAGTTAGCTACAGCGGCTACCGATTTAATAATTTCTTCACACGCTTCTTTCTTATCTCCCCAGCCATTTAACTTCGCCCATTTGCCAGGCTCAAGCGCCTTGTATTGTTCGAAGAAGTGAGCAACTTCGGCAAGTAATTCTTCTCTTAAATCTGATATGTCCTGCATATTGCGATAATAAGAGCCGATATTGGCAGAGGGTGCCGCTAGAACTTTTGCATCTTTACCTGACTCATCTTCCATCCATAGCACACCGAGAGCTCGACATTCGATCACGCAACCGCTCAGTAACGGTACTGGCGTAAAGACTAATACATCCAACGGGTCGCCATCATCTGAAAGTGTGTTAGGAATGAATCCATAATTAGCGGGGTAATGCAGTGAAGTGCCAAAAAAACGATCAACGACCATAGCGCCTGAATCCTTATCAAATTCATATTTAACCGCGCCACCATCTTCAGGTATTTCGATAAATACATTAAACGTGTTTGGTATGTCGTTACCAGCGGGGATCTTGGTTATATCCATTTAAAGAACCTTGGGTTTTAAGGGGGTGAGCCGTATTATATCTTGTGTTGATCTCTTCAGGCTATTTTCTCGGCGGTGCAGTTGCAATTGTACCAAACACGTCTTCCTCAGCCTCGGCTTCTTCTTCATCTTCCTCAACCGGCTCAACCTTCGGCTCCAGCGCGAGGCCAGCAATAGCTTCATCTTCTTTATCAGGCTCAGGTTCTTTTTCGATATTCATTCTTACCTGGATATTGCTTGGCGAATCCGCATTCTTGAGTGCTTCTTCCATGGATATTTTTCCCTCTTGAACCAGGCGATACAAATGTCGATCAAAGGTTTGCATGCCTTGCTCTTCCGATTTTTCCATGATCTCCTTGATTGCCATGACTTCACCTTTTTTGATCAGCTCACAAATCATTGGTGTGCCCAGTAATATTTCTATCGCTGCACATCTTTTACCATCCACGGTTGGTATCAAGCGTTGTGAAATAAAGGCTTTTAGATTGAGAGACAAATCAAGCAGCAGTTGATGGCGTCGTTCTTCAGGGAAGAAGTTAATGATTCTATCCAATGCCTGGTTAGAATTATTAGCGTGCAAAGTTGAAAGGCACAGGTGTCCAGTTTCAGCAAAAGCCAGAGCATGTTCCATGGTTTCTTCGGTACGAATCTCACCAATCAGAATTACGTCAGGAGCCTGCCGCAGGGTGTTCTCAAGAGCATCTTGAAATGAATCCGTATCTACACCAACTTCACGCTGGCTGATTAAACATTTTTTGTGCGGATGAACATACTCAATCGGGTCTTCAATGGTAATGATGTGACCGGTAGAGTTTCTGTTTCTATGGTCAATTAATGCGGCTAATGATGTTGATTTTCCAGAGCCGGTGCCACCCACAAAAAGTACAAGTCCTCGTTTCTCCATGATTACTTCTTTAAGAATATCAGGCAGACCCAGGTCATCGACATGTGGTATATCGACTTTAATATTTCGTATCACCATCGCCAGAGAATTGCGTTGCATAAAGATATTGATTCGAAAGCGTCCAATACCTTCTTTTGAAATAGCCATATTCATTTCCGGCTTTTTTTCAAATTGAGTAATTTGCTCGTCATCCATTAAGTTGTAAGCGATTTCTTTGACGTATTCGCGCGTATTGACTGTTTTTGAGAGGGCACGTAACTCGCCTGAAAACTTAGCGGCGGGAGGTGCGCCTACCGTCATATACAAATCGGATCCGTCTTTATCCACCAGTACTTTAAGAAACTTATCAAATTCCATTTTAATTCCAAATATTGAGCGTTGTTATGTGATTATATGCCTGTAAATCAGTATGTTAAGCAGCACAGGATGAGCTGGTCGTCAGGCTGGACTAGTGGGGTAGCTAAGCTCGACATTGTCGAGCAGATCACATTGCGCGGGGAGTTATTTGGCGGCGATTTTAGAGGCCAGTGAGGCCAAGCTGGTGTCATCCAGTTTTTCAACACTTTCGGTGCAGATGGTCTTGCGAATATTGTTTGACATAGAGCGTTGATAGCTGGGGTCGTAATGCTCTGCCAGCAATGACTCTACCAGTGGTTCAAATTGGCTATCAGTAATTAATTGTTGCCATTCGTCATAAATAGTTCGAGGTACCCGATGCTTGATAAAAGCCAGTTTTTCACGCAATACAGATGGATTTTCTATTAAGTAGGTGTAGTCTTTTATAATGTGTTTAATTCTAGCACTCATTGGTACTACGATTTCTATTTGAGGTGCAGATTTCATTAATGCCCAGACTTTTTCAGGTACGTGCAAATTCCCAATTTTGTTGCTTTCAGATTCTACCCAGATGATTTTATCGGGTGAAAATTCTCTGAGTCTTGCTGCTACACCTGACTCAAATAACTTTTGACTGGGCTGCGGATTCTCAGGGTCAAAACCCAGCAGGGAGCCTTTATGATTTGCCAGACCTTCCAAATCCAGCACCTGTTCATTTATCCTGGTCAGGTGTCCCAGAATTTCTGTCTTGGCTGTACCCGTAAGCCCATTCAATATACGAATCTTATATTTTTGAGGTTCTTGCTCCAGACTGGAACGAACTTGCGCTCGATAGTTCTTATAACCACCATCAAGTAATGTGACATGCCAGCCAATCTGGTTGAGTGTGATTGCCATACTGCGAGATCGCTGTCCGCCGCGCCAACAATAAATCAATGGTCTAAACTCAGCGTCCTTGTCTTTCAACTGAGTACGAATCACTTCGGCAATGTTATTCGAAACATACGATGCACCGAGCTTTTTCGCCTCAAACGGGTTTTCTTTATAAAGTGTCCCCACTTCAATACGTTGTTGGTCATCAAGTACAGGTAAATTAATGGAGCCCGGTATGTGGTCTTCAATATATTCAGATGGTGATCTGACATCGATGATATCTGTATATTCTGGTGAGATATAATCCGGACTATTGCGAATGGGTGGCAAACTACTTTTAGTCATCGGCTTCTTCGTCACTAAAGAAATCTTTATCCAGTGTTTGAATAAAGTGTCGCGCCGCAGGTGAAAATATTTTACCAGCACGAGCGATAATTCCATAACTGCTTGATGGGAAGAATTGATCAACCGACATTTCAGTAATGTCTTCTTCACCGGTCAAACAAAACTCGCTCACCAATGAGATACCCATATCCATAGATACGTATTTCTTGATAATCTCCCAGCCGCTTGCTTCCAAGGCGACAGAGTAATCTAGTTGGTTATCTTTAAAGACTCTGTCTATGCTTTGAAAAGTGCCTCTATTTCGAGGTGGCGTGATTAAAGGGTAATCACTGATATCCTTCAATTCAACGCCAGCCTGCTGTGATAGCTCGTGATTCATGGCTGTGATCAACATCATGCGGTAGGAGAATACAGGTGTGTAGGTAATATCATCAGGCATGTTGTCATGCATAGCGCCGATCATAAAATCTATCTCACCATTCCTGATCATGGTAACTGGATCACGACCGTCACTGTTATGTAGTCGAAGATTGACCTGCTCATATTGTTGTTTAAATGAATGTATGTAACGCGGCAATATATAGAGTGTAGTTGACTCGCCAGCTGCTATATCCAAAGACCCACTATTGATGTTGCCGTGCAGCGCTGAAAATTGTGCTGGTAACTCATCCAGGTCATTCACAATGGGTTGCGCTAGTGTGTATAGGTAATTGCCATTACGTGTATTGCTTATCTTGGGTCCGCGTCGTTCGAATAATGTAGTTTGTAGACGCTTTTCTAAGGATTTTATCAGTAGTGAAATAGCAGGTTGGCTCATGCCAAGCTTTCTACCAGCAGCCGATAGATTGCAGCTCTCGTGCGTAAGACAAAAGGCCTTGAGTTGTTTATGAAAGTTTTGCGAAAGCTCTTTGTCGTTCACTGCGTTTTTGAGTTACTGATGTTAGAGCACAGTATACTGGAATCATCAGTGAATCAGGAGGGGCGGAAAATAAACTCACCTTCATTGTGCTTGCTTTCTGACATGCGGCCATAGACTGGACGTATCCCAAGGTTGTTGAGCTGATGCCGTGAGACGCGCCGTTCCAGCTCTCGGTGTAAATCGTCTGAGGTAATAAACCCGGTTGATTCTCTGAGAATCTCAAGTAAAGAGCTGCTAAATAGCGAAGCTTCCGGGTCGTTATTAGAGACAATGGGTTGACGCCAGCCGGAAGAAAGTACTGTTCTACAAGCCTGGGTAGGAATCGCTCGCACCTGATTTTTATTAATAATGGGTTTTATCAAATCAACAAGATTACGTTTAACAGGTTCAACTTCAGTGAAACAAGCATCTGCCAGGATGATCATTTGCTGGGCATTAAACAATGAAGTTACGGTGGTAATAGCTTGATTGGGTAACCAGCTGCTCGGTTGTCCACGAGTCGCTTCTACACCCAGCCAGTAACCATCTGTGCCAGAGCTGGTAATAATCCCATGCCCACTAAAATAAATCAGTAGATTGTCTTTGGCGTGAAATTCGTTATGGATTTTATTTAATTCGCGCAATATTTCTACCGCCGTTACATTCAGCATCTTGTGTACAGTGAACTTATATTTTTGTTCCAGCACTTTAGCCAATTCGTTGGCATTATTGGCAGCACAGCTGATTGAAGGAAATTGATGATAGTCAGTGTTACCGATAATCAATGCATGGGTAACCGGCGCAGGGGCATTGTCGGAAGCTTCATCGTTACTTTCTTTATCCGCTTGAGAATTTATTAACTTCATTCTCAGCTCATTTTCCACGACATTATCATTGATGTCGGTCGCAACGATGTGGATTTTGCTGGTTTCGTTATTCACGAGATGATATTTGACGCAAAAGAATCCACTAATGCCTACGCTGGTTGGATGACCATTAATGCTGAGTGACTTGATTTCATCAGCCGTGGTGACCTGTCCCGACAACAGACATGAAGTACTAGTCGAATCTACAATGACATTTCCATCCACCAACTTGTTGGTGGCAGGTGTCAGAATGTGAATGCCCGGCTCTATACTCTGGTCAATGGCTTCCGGAGGCCTTGCCAGCTCGACAGTATCATCGACTTCTATCTCGTTAGTATCTGGCGGCTGTGTTTCACCAGCCGGTAATTCCATGGTTATTACGGCAGCATTTAGTTCATCTTCAAAATCATCCGTTGCCAATGAGCCATCGCTTTCGAGGACATAATGTTCTGGTTTGGTGTTGTCTGTAAATGCAGCTTGTTCAATTTCCACATGTTGATTCAACTGGCTGATTTCATCAGCACTACCTTTGAGGATAACTTCAAGCTCTTTGGCACGCCTGGTTTCTTCTCGAACCTGTTCATCCAGCTCTTGCATACGAACCAGAGTTTTATCGGATACCGCGCTACGGTTTTCTCGTTCGGATATTAACTGTTGTTCCAACTTGCTAGTATTGGACTTCTGTTCAGCAAGTTGTTTTTCAAGTTGTATTTGTCTGGCTTGCATTTGTTCCAGCTTGCTCGCAATCGCATCTGAGGAAGTCGGTTCCTTGAGCATTTCTACGCCAGTTGTTTGGGCATCATTTTGCGGTGACTTTTTAATCACCACAAACCACCATTCTTTAAGCTGTGTTATCAGGTTGTTAAAGTATTGTTTAATCGGCTGATAAGTTGAAGAGATGACCTGGGTAACTTGAGCTTTCTCTTGTTGGTTTGCTGGCGATCTTCTTTTGACCAGCGAAGGCATGATTCGCGTTGCCGTGTCATCGGTTTGTTCCAGAGCACTGATAAACTCTCGTGCATTCTCGTACCTGTCTTCTTTGTGTTTTGCCAATAATTTATCTAACACCCGTTGAAAGTGTTTTAATTCAATTGGCAGGGCGGGCAATGGATCGTTAACATGTTTGTAGGCAATTGCCATGGTGTTGTCGGCAGTGTATGGCCTGTCTTTGGTTAGCATTTCATAAAACAATACACCCAGGCTATACAAATCAGAGCGATGATCAATGCTTTCACCAGTGGCTTGTTCCGGGCTCATGTAGTGAGGTGTACCCACCATGTATCCCATACGCGTTAAATCGCTTGTCTTGGCTTTGGTTTTTGCAACACCGAAGTCAGTTAAAATAGCAGTAGAATTACCACGGAATAAGACATTCCCTGGCTTGATATCACGATGAATAAAATCATGATAGTGGGCATAACCCAGTGCTTTTGCCAACTGCTTTATAATGTTTTGTGATTCTTGTGGAGTTAAGCCTGTCTGGATTCGCTCCTTAAGCGTATCGCCTGGCATGTATTCCATTGCCATGTAGTAATGATCATTGGCAATACCGATATCATGAATCGTGATGATATGAGGGTGTGACAAGCGAGCAATGATTTGACCTTCTTGCAGAAAATTATCACGCAAGACCTTATCGGAGGCAAAAGTAGGGGACATCACCTTTAAGGCAACTTCCCGATCCAGATTAATTTGACGCGCAAGATAGACGGTCGCCATCCCACCTTCGGCGATCTCTTCTATAATCTCATAATTCGGAATATTGAGCTTGCTCATAAGGGGGCTCTTGTCCATCAGCTAATTTTAAAGCTGATCGCATATTTTTACTTATGCGTACCGCACACTTACCCCAAATAAACGTCTAGATTGGTTTAACTATCTGTATTTTTTATCCATTTATCAGGTGTTTAACTCAGATTCATCAATTCCACTCAAATCGTTAAGAATCAAACCTAACCGTTCTGCCTGCTCTTCTTGTTGCTGTGTATCCAGTGACTTGGGCATCTGCTCTGGCTGGCCGATATAGACAGTCACTTTACTAAATGGTTTTGGTAATAGAAATCGGTCCCAGGATCTAAATTGCCATGCAGATGAGGCACGATAGGCCATGGGCAGGATCGGCACCTGCGCTAATTGAGACAACATCACAGCACCGGTTTTGAATTTATATATAGGGCCGGTTGGTCCATCAGGTGTGGTGACAGTAGTGACGTTTTCTCTTTTTATCACCATGAACAGGTCGCGTAGTGCCTGAGCACCGGTACGGTTACTTGAGCCACGAATCGCGGTGACACCTTTAGACTCGAGTATGGCTGCTGGTATATCCCCATCTTTGGATGGGCTGATGAGGAATCCCAATTTTAATCCTGCGCGATTTAATTTAAGCAGGTAATGAGCGCAGAATATATGTTGTTGATGCCAGTAACAGGGAATAAAAGCAGTCTTGTCAGCGTTGAGTTCATTGACATGTTCTTCACCAATTACATCAACTCGACAGGATTTCCAGATAAATAAAATAAGTGGGTAGAGCAGTGCCTTTATCAGCTGTTGCTTCAGGGTTAATTCGGTATTCATGCTTTTATTATAAGTCATCTGTCAGTGATATTGCGGTGTACAGGCCACTGTCTGCATAGGCTATAATTCATCTATCTTACTTGAACATCGCCAGATGCCTGACAATACGCAATCCACCTTATCATTACCACCGGGTCCCGAGGCGCCATTCACGGTTAATACCGATCAGGCTACCTTCGATATCATTCCAGAGTGGCTGGATACCTATGGGCATATAGTCAAAGTCTATTCTGATACTCGAGACAAATCGGGTTATTTGGTGAATGACCCGGACATGATCAGGCATATCCTGATCAAAAACCCGGCTAACTATATTAAGGGTCCCGGATTTGAGCGGGTAAAGATGCTATTGGGTAACGGCATTATAGTCTCTGATGGCGCATTCTGGCGTCGACAACGGCGTATGATCCAACCAGCATTTGGCAAGCGTTCTATCGCCAAACTGTGCGAGCAAGTGCAACAGTGCAATCAAGAGTTATTGAATGAGTGGCGTTTAAAGGCTGAAAACAATGAAACGTTTGATCTGACTTACGAGACCAATAAATTATCATTGCAGGTAATCTTGCGTGTAATCTTTAGCGAGGATGTTGATTATCTGGTCAAGTTACACGGTTCCGATCCGTTTGAATTCCTGACTGAAGACACGACACGTGATTTACAAGTAGTACTTAAATTTCGCTCACTTATAAAACTCTTTCAGAATCTGATTAACTGGCGGCGTGAGCACCAACCTGAACGACACGATTTTCTCGATTTTTTTATGTCTGCAGTAGATAAAGAGTCTAACGAAACAATGCTCGATAAAGAGCTCATTGACGAACTCATGACGGCGATTATCGCAGGGCATGAAACCAGTGCTATCACCCTCAACTGGAGCTGGTATTTTTTAGCAAATCACTCCACGGTAGAAGATAAAGCTTTAAGTGAAATCGATGCCGCTATAGAACAACAACCAGCAAGCTTTGAACAATTAATCAATCTCAAATATATCAAGCAAGTGGTGAGTGAGGCATTACGTTTATATCCGCCAGTATGGTTGTTCAGTCGAACGTCTATTGAAGATGATCAGATTGGAAAATATGATATTCCCGCTGGCACGGACATTTTCTTTAGCCCTTACTACATGCACCGTCATTCGGAGTATTGGGAAAACCCGGAAACCTTTGATCCCGAGCGTTTCAATGTAGAGAATAGTAAACAGCAACGCAATCAGATTTATATACCGTTTTCATCCGGTCCACGCCGCTGTATTGGCGATTTCTTTGCGATTGTGGAATCCCAGCTACATTTCGGTATGATGCTGCCTGAATTCAAAATGAAGGTGGTTGACAGCCCGTCACTTGAACTAGAGCCATTCATCAATCTCAGGGTGAAAGAAGGCATTAGAGTGATACTCAGCAAACGATAGAGATGCAAACATTCGAATTACTTCCCGAGGCACTTGAGCAAGCAGCAAAAAGCGCCAACCATATTGGTTATATAGAAGCGCAAGGGAAGGAACATTCTCTGAGTTACGCTCAACTCCAGAGTGATGCAATTCAAGCACTGGGTGCATTGCAAAACAAAGGTGTAAAGCAGGGCGATGAGGTGGTGTTATTTATCAATAACAATCCACTTTTTATCAAGATCTTCTGGGCCTGCCTATTAGGAGGCATAGTGCCGGTACCAGTTGCTGTTGGTATCTCGGCTGAGCATCGTTCCAAACTTGGCAAAATACTGACTAAACTGGATTCACCATGGTTGTTAATTGATGACAAGGATCTTGATCGCTTGTCTGATAACAAGAACGTTTTGTTAGCTCCAGATAGAATCCTGACGCCTGAAACAGTAGATCAAGACGGTATGAGCGGCGTGCCTGCAAACACAGTAACTAGTGATGACACCGCTTTCATACAATTTTCTTCCGGTTCGACCAGTGATCCTAAAGGGGTTGTCTTAACCCACAAAAATCTGCTCACCAATATTAACGGTATTAGCAATGCGGTTGATCTTACCGAGGATGATATTAGCGTCAGTTGGATGCCCTTAACGCATGATATGGGTTTAATCGGTTTTCACCTGACTATGCTGTGTTCATCTGTCACGCATTACATCATGCCAACCGAAGTATTTAGTCGCCGCCCATTGTTGTGGTTGGAAATGGCCAGTGAAAAAGAAGCGACCATGACCTGCTCGCCCAATTTTGGTTATAAACACTACCTTCGTGCGCTAGGTGACAAAGAGCCGAAAATAGAAAGTCTTGCCAACCTCAGGCTGATATTTAACGGTGCTGAACCGATATCTACAGCGTTGATTACACAGTTTCTAAGTCGGCTGGAGCCTTTTGGTTTGAAACCAGAATCAATGAACACGGTTTATGGTCTGGCAGAAGCCTCATTAGCGGTAGCGTTTCCGCCGCACGCGGAACTGTGGCAACAGGTGACGTTGGACCGTCGTTCACTAGGCGTAAGCGATCCAGTCGTCCATGTTACTGAAGACTCTGAGCATGTGCTCAGTTTTGTAGTTGAGGGGCCAGCTGTCGATGGATGCATGATTCGAATTACTGATCATGAAAACCAGCTATTGGCTGACGAGCATGTCGGTCGAATACAGATTAGCGGTGGTAACGTCACTTCTGGGTATTACAAAGATGAGCAAAGCAACGCCACCACCATAACTGAAGATGGTTGGGTTGATACTGGTGACCTTGGTTTTATGTCTGACTCAGGCTTGGTGGTAACCGGACGTAACAAAGAGATTATTTTTGCTCAGGGTTTGAATTATTACCCTCATGATCTGGAGGCTTTGTTGATCGACAACGGTATCTCTGAGCTAGGTAAAGTTATTGCAGCTGGACACCGGCCGGTAGAACAAGATGAAGATGAAGTCATTTTGTTTGTATTATTCCGCAAAGGTAGTGAAGAGTTTCTAGCAATAGCTTCTGACTGTAAACGCATTTTAAATGAACAAACCGGTTTGTCAGTAACGCATATTATTCCGGTAAGGCGGATACCAAAAACAACCAGCGGAAAAGTTCAACGACGTTTGTTGCTGGATGATTATCAGGCTGGAGAATATGACCAATATCTGGAAGAGTACAGAACGTTAACCGCTGTCGGTATAGTGCATAGTGATGATCTGAGTGCGACAGAGAGTCAGTTAATGACGATTGTGAATCAGGTAATACCTGATACCGCTTTCAGTCTGGATACAAACTTTTTTGACGCTGGAATTAGTTCGCTAGCGCTTGCTGAAATCCATCAAAAGATCGATGATCAATGGCCGGGTAAAATTGATATAGTTGATTTGTTTGATCATCAAACGATTGCTGATGTAGCCACCTTTATAGAGAAGGCGTCAGGCTAATTCGATTCAATCGTGATAATGCTGACATTATCGCGCGCACCTTCTTCCAGAGCTTTTCGCATTAAGACTTCAACCGTTTTGCTTTTCTCAAAAGCAGCCATCGCGCCTTCAATAGTTTCATCGGATAACTCTTTGGTCAGACCGTCGCTACAAATCAAAAACTTATCACCCGGTAAATGTTCGTGTAAATTCACTTGAGGGAGGTGTACTTCATCTGAACCGATCGCACGAGTGATGACTTCGGAACCAGGCATGGCCAAAGCTTTTTCTTCTGATATACCCATACGCATGAATTCACGTACCTGATCATGGTCGACAGTGAGTTGTCGTAAACGGTTATTCCTCAACCGGTAAACTCGACTATCGCCTGCCCAGATGGTTGCACAATAATGTTTATCAAGCATTAAGATGGCAACAGTGCTGCCAATAATCCCAAGACCCTTGGTCACAGCATATTCAGTAAGATCATCATTAACCTGACTTAATCTGCTAACAATGTTCTTGATGTTGTGACCGAACAACTTCGTGCGTTGGTAGCTTTTCAATCGATCAGCAATCATTTGACTCGCTATATCACCAGCAGCATGACCTCCCATACCATCAGCCACAACCCACAAATTCTGTTCGCTTAAGTCCAGTACGGCATCTTCATTGAGTTTGCGTACTTTGCCTACGTTGGTTTCAGCTGTAGCAGTCCAGTTATTGGAAGTGGCCGCAATCATCCTTCAACACGATCCCACGGATCCATTTCGATAGTTTCTTCACCGCTCAGGTTGACTAACAAACTACCAGGATCATTATCAAACCATCCATGTTTAGCCCACAGTCCGTCATAAAATGCACTCACCTTTTTAGCCGGTGGCATACCTTGAGTTACCAGCATTGAGGGCTGTACTACCTGTGAACCCTTGGTCCACCAGATGCTATAGCCAAAGCACACTTCCTGTAACAGGCTGTTTAATAAACTCGAATAGATAGAAGTATTGTTTTGTGTTTCATGCATGGATTGTCTGATCGCGATATAGCCCGAACTATTGGATTCAGTCTGAAATTCATCAGCAGCGGTGGTGAAAGTGGACTGATAAATGATGTCGAGTTGTTGCATCGCAGCGGTTAATTCATCAGTGTCAAAATCTGCTTCAAGCGTGCGCAGCGCGATTTGTTCAGCGAAATCAAACCATTGTTCAAATTGCGCTAGCTGTTCAAAGGGATTTGCCTGTTGTGGCAACGGCGTGCAAATCATGAATGGGAAGTAACGACCCACTCGGTCAACACTGGGGATCATCACGCCAAAATAACCTTCCTCACCACAATTGCCTGCGGTAAGCACAAAACGATAGATTGGGCTGGTCAGATAGGTATTGAGCCAATCATCACCCAGTGTATCCTGGGTTTCAGTAATGACTGTTTGTAACCAGTCATCCCATGGTTTAACAAAATCGCGTATCAGGTTGTAACTGATAAAGTCACCGACGGCGGGAATCTTGCCATAATAACCTGAATTTATAGAATTGGTGGACATGCAAATTGACTCAGTTCAGTGAGATTAATCGGGTTTAAAGTACTATTAGCTCGAAGTTCAAAAATTATTTCTCGTCCGCTTAAATTTAACTTTAGAATATATTTTTCTGTATTGCCGACCTGGGTGATTTCACCTTGGTCAAATAATCTAAACAACGCCCATGGGCCTTCGAGCTGTAAACCGGAGTTTGTGCCGGCTATCGGCGGATTCAATGTCATTCTGATAGTACCGCTATTATCCGGCCCAGGCCATTTCATTGGTATTGTATTTACCGGGCCATGTGCATACTTAAGCTCGGTACCATCAACATTCAAACTTAGCTGTGTGATATCTGCGCTCATTGAGACAGGTTTTAAACTAAAGCTCATTGCAGGTAGCTGCCCACCAAAGCGGAAAAATGTTTCGCGTATAACTTTGGCATATTTAAACTGCTGCAGCGATGCATCCGAGACACACGAGGGCTCATCATTACGTTGAATCCATTTCCAATCAGAGCCGGTGGTGTCGACAGCCTCGGCAAGATATTTGTCAAAGAAGGTTTGAATCTTTCCACCGTTAGAGAACATTACGCCAAAGTCTTCTTGTGCGATCTCTTTATCGGTCTTAAGAATAGGGTAGCGCTTGTTAATCGCAATATCGCAAAACTGTTGCACATCCGATTGCCACGCAGAATTTATATGTTCACAAACATCGCCACTCACCATACTCGAGGTGCTGTTAACGATACTTTCCAGCATCTTGTTTATGGGATAGGGCTGTCGTTTTGTTTCAGTTCTGACTTTTTGCAATACGTTATTCACATTATCCCTGGCACTTAACATCACCTGATCGCCGGTAGCCCGAGAAAGAGAATTAAGATACAGGTATAGCTCGGAAAGTAATTCAAGCGTTCGATCTATCGGAGCAGGCCCACCATCATCACTTTTCACCATAGAGTTCAGACCATCAAAACGGTTGCCTACGTAATCTGCTGTGACACGAGCACGGTGCAACGCTCTTGCACCCGGCACTCTTCGTGCAAGCTGGCTGACTTTGTTTTTAATTTTTCGAGTGGCTGTAGATTCCAGTTGGCTACTCACATCGGTAGATTCAGCTTCTTGTTCCTTAGTGCTGTCTACCTGCGCCAGATCTGTTTCTTTTTGTATCGCCGTTAATAGTTTTCTTAGGGGAGAGTTATCGCCAGTTAGAATATTAAGAACTTCTACTGCCTGATCAAGATTAGCAAAAGAAACGATGCCTATATCGGCAATCAAGGTTTCCCACTCACGCGCGAATTCTTCCAGGTACAGCTTTAATACATCTTCTTTAAGCAGTTCTAAATCATCGCCGTCAGCCATGAGTTGATAATCTTCACCCAGCACCCAGCTTTCTTGTGCGATACGTTTAGAAATTAAATCATTCTGTGGTAAGAAATAATCTTGATAACCTCGATAGGTATAGAACCCTGCAACGCCACGATTTAACGGTTCACCACTTTTACGAATAAAGACTAGAGGAGCGTCACGACCAGCTGCATTACTAATTCTGAAGTCTTCCATCTCGGAAGATGACTGGTCCAGTTTTAATCGTGCATATACGCGACTGGAGAGTGGTACTGTTGCCAGTGCATTTCTGGCTCTGGTGATTAATTCTTTACGCAGAGGGTATTCTGAGGTATCCGGTTGCTCATCGGTTAGTGCATTCAAATGTTCAACCAGTGCATCTCTATCGTCATTGATCGTATCTATGGGCAAATTATTGTCCCAATCAAGACGAATCCAGGCCCTGACTGTCTCTACATCATAATGTTCCTGATCAGCCAGCATTAGATATACTTTCAATGTTTCAAACAGATAATCCGGATTATCAAGATTATTTTGCAGCATTACCTCAAGTCGCGCCAAGACTCTTGGCAAGAAAGCTTTATCCAGTAACGTTGAGTATTTTGAACTGGCAATGTCACCCAGCTTGTCTGATTGGTCAAGACCTAGCTGTAAGCCTCCGGGGCGGGCTATTTCAACCCCACCGGGTACATTGCGCGCTACATTAAGTGTAGGTAGGGTGGCAAGAACATCGTCATTATTATTCGACAATCCCGAAGACGATATCGTCAGCATTTCAGTTGCAGTGCTGACGCCGTCAACATACTTTGCATTTTTATTGTAGCTAAATAACCAGCCTAACGATAACAATAAACTCAAGCCCAATAATGCCGAGAGTGCAATACCCTGTAGCCAGTTGCGTTTACGCTCAAGCTTTAGATTAGTGCCAGCTAATTCTGACTCTTGGAAAATAACGTTATTCAGCAGTTTGTTAATAAAGAAGCTCTTACCGCTGCCGCTTAAACCACTCAGTTTTTGAGTGGCAACTTGATATTGTTGTGCAAGGGCTCCCATCATACGATCTATGGGTGATCCTTCCTGCGTAGCACTCGTTAGGTAAACACCCCGAATCATAGTTGCATGCTGATAACGGCTAGGCTGAAATATCTCGTTTAGAAATTCACTTAATGGTTGTTGCATGGCAGCGAATTGCGTTGGAAAACCATATATCGCTTTCCTGCGTTCCGCATTTCTTTCGCGCTCGAGCTTTTGAATCAACAGGTCGTCAAGTCGACCCGTTAGTAACTCAAACTCATGCTCGAAGGTATCAATCGCATTTTGTTCGGGGTTTTCATCATAATCAAAAGTCATCCCCCAGATTTGACTACGATGTTCAGCATTCAAGTCGTCAAAATATTCCATAAAGCCTGAAATCAAATCAGCTTTGGTGAACACCATGTAAACAGGAAAGCGAATACCAAGCCGCTCTTGAAGCTCATGTAAACGGTTTCTTATGTTGGCAGCATGTTCCAGATATTCCGCGCTGCTCATTTGCATTAATTCATTGAGGCTGACTGATACGATCACACCATTGAGTGGACGCCGCTTGCGATGGCTTTTTAATAAATCTAAAAAACCGAGCCAGGATCTACTATCGACCTCCTGGTTACTGTCCTGCGTGGTGTAGCGTCCTGCTGTATCCAATAGAACGGCATCTTCAGCAAACCACCAATCACAGTTGCGGGTTCCACCCACACCTTTGATTGCTTCCTTGCCGTTATTTTCGCTCAGCGGAAACTTCAGGCTGGAATTCTGGAGCAGGGTGGTTTTGCCTGCACCGGGTGGACCGATCAGAATATACCAGGGTAGTTGATACAAAAAACGTCTACCACTTTTCTTGCCTAGCTTGGCATTTTTCAGAACACTGAGTGATTTTTCGAGACGGTTTTTTAAATGCTTCAGCTCTTCTTCGGTAGCCTGATCTTCAATACTGGGGCCTGTATCTTCAACCATGGATGCCATGATCGCAGCATCACGTTTTTTATTACGCCAGTGTGTAAATAGTAGTTTGAATATACAAAATATCGCAAAGATCAAAATTGCGATAATACGATTGTTAACGCTTAAGAGTGGAACACGGCCAGCAAATGCGAACAGCGGGCCAATAAACCAGATCAGTAAGCTGATGGCAGTGAAGATCAAAATTGATAACACCCATCCTTGGCTTAAAAATGCAGCAATTCTTTTTAATGCGCGCATTAGTTGCTTACTCGCCGCAGATGTATTTCAACGCGTCGATTTTTAGCACGTCCTTCTCTGGTGGTATTGGGCATCAATGGCATGAGATCTGCTTTACCTTCAATATTAATGCGTTTGTTGTTGTCGAGATTTTTACGCATTAACTGGGCAACGGTATCGGCTCTGGCGCGTGACAAATGCCAGTTAGAAGGGAATCGTGCGCTTCGTATGGGTACGTTATCGCTGTGTCCTGTCACTAATATTGATCCAGGAATTTGGTTCATTGAAATCGCAATACGATCAATTAAGTTATTTACACCTGACTGTAAATTGGCAACGCCTGAGCCAAACACGCCATCACCTTGTATGGTAACGGTACTTGCTTTCTCATCTTCTGACACAGTAAGTAAGCCGGCGTTAATTTCCTCTGCCAATAAACCACGTAAGGTAAGAACAGGTTTTGGTGGTGTTTTAATGGGTTCAACAACAGGTGTGGGTTCTGGCGTTTTCCTTTGCATGGTTTCTACATCCACCATACTTAATTCTTTAAACACGACATCAGACTGGGTGTTTAATTTAATCAGCAAGGTCGTGAACAAAGTTCCCAGTAATGCCGCTAGTAATGCACCGATAACCCACAATGGTATATATCGGAGTAAGGCATTGCGCTTGTCTGTTACTGCATCAACGTGTGGTGATAATGTCTGTTCAACACTGCCTGCCTGTGTTTGCAGGATTTGATACAACCATTGTCTTATCCTGTTGAGCTTGTCCTGACCACCATCAACGATTCGATACCTGCCTTCAAACCCCATTGCCAGACAAATGTACATCAATTCCAGTATATGTTTATTTTTCGCTGGCTCATTTGCTAAAGACTTGAGTAAATGAAAGAATTTCTCACCACCCGAAACCTCTTTATGAAAACTACTCAACAAACTGCTCTGTGCCCAATGGCTCTCTTGTCCCCAAGGGGTGTTGAGGACAGCTTCATCAAGAACAGTACATAGAACATAGCGTGCGGTATAAACCGTTTCTCTTTCTACACCTAATGTTTGCGCCCGTTCCTGAAAGCGCCTGATTTCATGTGAGATGTTTTGTTTCAAGGTATCAGGATCTGAGATGGGATCTGCCAGTTGTAAACGCGATAACAATGCCATCAGTGAGCTTGCAGCATTTTCAAGTGGATTATCGATACCCGAGTTGCTCAATGACTGGGTTACAACAGCAGGGTTGACTGCATGCTCAGATTGATTTGATATTGGTGCCTGACTGGCCGTATTGCGCCCACCTGGCATCGGCCGTATTACTGTTCTGTCATCGTTATAATCCATACCTGTAACCCTTAGCCTCGAATGGCCCAGAGCTCAAGTTCCAGGGAAGGGTAGTTACCTGAAAAATGAATTGCGATTGATCCTGCTTGTTCAAGCTCCTTCCAAATTTTATTATTTTTATCCAGTTTGAAATAACTGAAACCGGAATGAAATGGTATTTGTCTTGGAGCAACAGGCATAGCTTGTAAGGTGATGCCGGGTGTATGCGTCATTACCAGATCACGTAAGGTTTCCACGGTCGCAATCGTCGTTTGCTTGGGGAAATTACTGCGCAAGTCTTCTTCAGGAATACTGGCATTCACGGCTATGACAAATTCCGCATCTTGTAACAAAGTTTTGTCATGCACAGTAGTAGTTTGTATGCCGTATTTATGCTGCTCTAATGGCAGTGAAACCGCGCGCAGATCGGGCACCCAATTGAGTGCAGTACGCAGGTTTTCCATAATAGGTGCAAAACAGCTCGCCAGATTTTCATGCTTATAGGGTGGCATTTCATCTGGTCGATGATCGTGCTTGGCGATAGTGGAAAGCTCACCAGCAACTGCAATCATATGTTGATATAGATCAAGAGGATGTAAGTTCCTCAAGCTGGCAAGATGCTTGAAAAGTGGTTCATTGCGGTTAATTACTTGCAGGAATAAAAAATCGATAACCTCACCAACTCCGCCCGCACTATTGGTGCTTAGTCGGCTCGCGAGTGCATTACCTCGTTGTTGTAATAAACCATTAATCTCCAGGCAATAATCAGAGATCACTGAAGATGAGCTGCACGCCAAAGTAGATGCTATGTAGTGTTGGTCTAACAAGACCATATTATCTGTTTGTAATTCCAGTATGCGCGCAATAGGAACTAGCGTATACGCTTCTAGTTCCTGACTCGAAAGTCGAATAGTACAATTGAGTACGCCAGTTTCTACTTCAACCGAATCGCTTTCATGAGGCGAGTGTACGTCTTTTACTTCGGCGCTATGGCTGCCATATCTAATCGTTTTATTTTGCTCTTCATCTGCATCACTAATCTGTCTTTCGGCGTGACGGTTAACCGGTAGAGACAGATACGCAATTTGATCGCGGCAATCACTCTCGATATCGATCACTGCTGGCAATGGAGAATCCTCGGGAAGACTGAATGGTGAGCCATCCGGGAAAATACCGATTGCTTTCTTCAGTCCAAACTTGCCAATTGCCAGTAAATCCTGATCTACCTCCAGTTCCAGCACGCCCCAGGACCAGGCTTGGGTTGCAGTTGTTTTTTGATCGATATGATGCAACAGGCTACGTTCCTGTTGCTGGAAATGTTGCGGGCGCAAAAACATCCCTTCAGACCATAGTACTTTGTTTCTATCTGACATGGTTTAATCCGTTATTGTTTGATGATGGCAACATTCAATGACTCTAGTAACACTTTTATTTCAGAACGCTGATCCTGAGGAATTATGATCTGACTTTTCCAGCCAGCTGAATCAATGTTTCTGAATGCGGCAACTACACCAAGAAACCTGGCATCATCACTTGGTTCATTTTTATACTGCTGCAACTCACCGGGACGTAAAATATATTCTTCGCGCTTGACCAGATCACTACCCAGGGTGGCAGTATCGTTGTGGTAGAGGCTATTAAAGTCTGCTGCTTCAAATTTACCGGGGGTTTTTAGTTGATACAAGCGCACCACCACCGGAGATGGTCTTGAGTTTATATCGGGGTTAAGGTTACTGGTGGCAATGATGTCGACACTGATCGCAGTAACCACAGTTTCTTTTTTCTTTTTCAAACAGCCTGTAGTCAACAGCAAAGCGGCACACAGGAGTGTGATACTGATATTTCTAATCATGAGGGACCTTTTTTATCGGCATTGGATTTTTCTGTTTTCAATTTCCAGATTTGTTTTTCATAAGCTTTGCCAAATGCCTGGCCAAACAAATGATTAAAGTCTTCGGTCGCTTCAACCTGTATGTCGTGATACAACTCGTCAAACAGCTTCCACAGCTTTGCTTGTTTTTGTAATGGAACTTTTGCGCTAAGAGGGTTTTGTTTTTGCAGTCGTTGCTCTAACAATCCCGGTTCAAATTTTTCCAGTATTGAGCGCAGTGCCGTTTGCATACCAGCCAGCATGGCGATCTGATGAGCCTTGAGGTCATCAACCACTTCTTCAACCGCTGTAGCCGGGTGCATGAAGCCTTGTTTCTGGGATGCCAATAAACGAGTAATAGCATCCTCTGTACTAAGAGAAAATTTAATTGGGTTGTTGCCGGACGAACGTATCGTGGTTACGTCCAGTCGCATTTCATTTTTGAGCTTGCTACGTGCGAGTATGATTTCACGAATGCCGTCTATCGAAGCTTTGAATAGTTGTCCTACCAGGGCAAATGTTTCTGGCCCAATGTCTTCGGCTTTAATGCTGTCGTCAACACCGGCACTTTTGAGAAACATTTTCATCGCTAATTCATAATCACGAGGCATCGCGTCAGCCTCTTGCGCAACCTCCATTTTGATGGTTTCTGTTGGTACTTTGTCTGCAGCTTGAACAGATGGAGTTGGAGCAGGTACAGGTATGGGGCTAACGGGTACTTCCAATTGTTCCGTAGGATTTTCTTCTTCTGCAAGATCAAGCAGTTCCTGATCAGGCTTGGCTAACTCTTGTCGGGTTGGCGTAGCGGGCGTCTCAGCGACTTCTTCTTCATTGTTGAACCAGTCTTCCGGTAATTCGTTGCCAGAATTTTTTTGATCAACATCAGTAATGGGCTGCGGCTTGATAAAGGCGTCATGCAGCTCGGCAGAATTATCGTCAGCGATATCGATTGGTGCTTGGTGAGCGGGTTTATTTTTATCAACAATGATTTCCATGGTTGGGCGTTCACTGTGCAGTGACTTTTCCCATTCAGTCAAACCATCGTCTTGTTGGTTTCCTAGATCTTTGATCGGACTGCTACCCAGGTCGGCAAACGGGTCGTTATTATCAACCGCAGTATTTCGATTGGTCACTGGTAATGGTGGTGTAGTGATTAACGCAGCATTTTGTAATAACACGCTAATTACATATTCACCAATATAGAGGACATCATTATTTTTTAATAACGTCTGATTACCTTTACCTAGTGGTCTTCTGGTGTTGTTAATAAATACACCATTGGAACTAAGGTCTTTGAGTTGGAAACCATCTCTGGTTTTACTAATTTGTGCATGTTTGGAGGATAGATATTTCTCATCATCCGGTAGTACCCAGTCGTTACTGTCCAGACGCCCAAGCGTTATCACACCGCGATCAACCTGGTGTGAAAGCGGGTAGGCTGGTGCTGAGCCTTTGTACGACGTTACTGTGAGAATCAAGTTCATGTTCTTGACTGGATATGTCCCTGTTAATCCGGAATTTAGTTTCCAACTGGACGATTTTATCGAGCTATGAGAGCACCACAATTAGCAGCAGGGCAAAGTGTGATTCACTCGACCGAAATTTCCCTAAAGTGTTAGCTAAACAGGGTTTTTATTGCGCTAGAGTTTGTATTTGAAGGCAGCTGTTGGTTGTAGCTGGCAAAGGCGATCAAATACCGAATCTGCCTTGCTTTGCAAATCATTACTATTAGCCGACTTTTTCTTGAGTAATTTGGTGTAGCAATTCAGCAACTGTTGTAACACTTGAATAGATAACATTGGCTCCCACGATGACATCTCCCGTTGTTGTTGCTCGCTATCAAGTAACTCTAGAATTGGCGTAGCCATATCATAACGCTCACTACTGCTACACAGCTCTGCTTGAAAGATGCGCAAGCTGAATTTTTGTTTGCCGCTTGCCGCCTTATTAAGCTCATTATCAAGCACTTGCAAGGCTTCGGCTAATTTTGATTTGCCAGCTAATTTACGTGCTTCAGTAATAATTTCTGGCTGGATTACATCTGCACTAGCGCTCATTACGTCGTTTCCAGATTCAGCGTTTGTGCCCGTTTCGTTTGCCAGCCATTGCTTCAGGTTGTCGCTAACGAAAGGGCTACCATCAGCAAATGTCAGTTCAGACAAGCCGGGAAACCTCTGTAAAAATGCATGGGTTGAGCTGACGATGCTTGCTCGAGCATTACTAAATTTCTTACCTAGATCATCCATTGCCTGAGCGCTGATTTTATTGCCTTCAAACCAGAATGGTGAGCTGGAAAGCATATCCTCAACTGCCAAAATGACCTGTTCATTCTCGCCATTTTCAAGCTGTGTTGTTAATCCATTTATTGCTTGCTCACTGGGTGGTTGTAACTGTGTTTTGCCATCAGTATTCATGGGTAATTCAGTCACTGGTAGCCAAACAGCAACGCGATTGAGGTAGAAATGTTGTGCATCATTCAGGCGCGCAGACCTTCCCGATTCAGCCATTATTTTCAATGACTTGCGCGCACTTTGTTGTACTTTACTTAAGTCTGAGCTGTCCGATACAAGTGGGGTCTCGATACTAGCTACACTCGTTGTTTGGGTTTGAGCTACTTCCTCAATACCTTTAACTGAATCCTGTTGATCAAATTGCTGCTGCGTCTGATTTTTTTCAGCTTCTGATACACTTGATGGCGTGCTTTGCAGTTGTGAGCGATAGCCATTCACGAGCCGCAACAATTCGGATAGATTCGGTGTATTTTGATCAATGTATTCAGTCGAAAACTGATTTATCGATTCGAGTGTGGTGTATATTTCTTCTAGTTGTTCGGCATCATTATTTACGGCCACTTTTTCTTGCAGCATTTTAACCAGTTGCGTATTCAACCAATTAATCGCCGCAGCTCTTCCACGCATACGTTTCAGAGGAGGGTAGAGATCATGCCAAAAACTATTCTGTAATTGATCGACCAGCTGTACGCCTTCATTTAAGCCTGCGTAGCCTTGCACCTGAAATAAACTAACGGCTAAGTAACAACTGAGCTGTAAATCCTTGGTTTTTTCTTGTAGCAATAACTGGCAATTATCAGCGACTAACTCCCAGTTAACCTCTTCAAGCTCAATCGCACTTAGCTTCGAGACTTCCAGTTCTATAGCTTCGTACTCATCTTCATAATTACATGCATCACCCGCAGGGTTATCTCCTTTTATAGGAGTCAAGAGAAGATCGGCATCAAGAATTGTTTGTTCTACAACGGGTTCAGGAGCATTCATTTAAGGTGTTCGCTTAAGTATTAATTAGTTTGTGGCAGGTATTACAGCCTGTGCTGCTGCTAATCACCACGGTATTTAGTCACAGTTTGTTAAGAAAAGACTGTCATAAAGCGCTCTCGAATAGCTTTGTGACATTTATGTGGACTGGTTCTACTGATAACTTTTTTTTCGAAGCTATGATCCGCTGTGTATTTGACCGCACACCCGAATGGTATGTGTCGGTTGATAGAACGTAATTAGAAACTAGTCGTACCACTACAATTAATAACTACGTGGTCCGCATACTTCATTTAAGAGGTTAGAAATGGCTAAAGAAGGTTCAGTAGCACCTAAAGAGAGAATCAACATAGTGTACAAGCCTGCCACCGGTGACGGTCAGGAAGAGCTTGAGCTACCGTTGAAACTAATGGTGATGGGAGACTTTACCAACAAGGAAGATGATACAGCGATTGAAGATCGTGATGTTTTGTCTGTTGATAAAAACAACTTCGATGAAGTTTTATCAGCCCAGGATATCAATCTAAATTTTACTGTTAACAATGCGCTGAGCGATGAGGATGACGATGAAATACCCGTCGAACTCTCCATTGGTGGCATGAAAGACTTTGAACCAGAAAGCATTGCACGTCAGGTACCTGAGGTGAATGCACTACTGGAACTACGAGAAGCATTAACAACCTTGAAGGGGCCAATGGGAAACGTGCCTGCTTTTCGCAAGTTACTGCAATCAATGGTTACTGATGAAGACGCCAGAAAAAAGTTGCTTGATGAACTTGAGGCGGATGAATAAATGAATAAGTTAAACCTAAGGAGTATGTTCTGATGGCTGAGAAACAAGAAGAAGCCCAGGCAGGCGCTGAAGCAGAAGGATCATTACTTGATCAGATCATGTCTGAAACCAAGATCAAGCCGGATGACGAGACGTATGACGTTGCTAAAAAAGGCGTTCAGATTTTTGTTAGTGAAATTCTCAAGAATCAAGGTCGTGACCAACGTGTTGAAAAAGCACTGGTTGATAAAGTTATCGCCGACATTGATGGTCGCATCAGTAAGCAACTCGATGAAGTACTGCACAATGAAGACTTTAAAAAAGTAGAGTCATCATGGCGCGGTTTGAAGTTGCTGGTTGATCGCACTAACTTCCGCGAAAACATTGAAATATCAGTATTGGATATCTCTAAAGATAATCTGACTGATGACTTCATGGACAACCCTGATATCACTCAATCCGGTCTGTACAAGCATATCTACACAGCAGAATACGGACAGTTTGGTGGCAAGCCGGTTGCCGCGATGATTGGTAATTATCAATTTGGGCCTGGCGCACAAGACATTAAGCTACTGCAGAATATCTCATCAGTATCGACCATGGCGCACACACCATTTGTATCTGGTTCTTCACCAGAGATGTTCGGTGTAGAGTCATTTGAGCAACTTCCTGATCTGAAAGACGTAAAGTCAATCTTCGAAGGCCCAAAGCATGCAAAGTGGCGTTCTTTCCGTGAAACAGAAGATTCTCGTTACGTTGCACTGACTGCTCCTCGTTTTCTATTGAGAACACCTTATGGGGAAGAGTCTAACCCGGTCAAGAGCTTCAACTATGAAGAAAATGTTGATGGTTCACATGAGGATTACCTCTGGGGTAATACTGCATTTGCCTTCGCGACCCGATTAACTGACAGCTTCGCTCAATATCGCTGGTGCCCGAATATTATCGGACCACAAAGCGGTGGTGCAGTTGAAGATCTGCCATTGCATCACTTCGAGTCTATGGGTGAGATTCAAACCAAGATACCAACAGAAGCTTTGATTTCTGATCGACGTGAATTTGAACTTGCCGAAGAAGGCTTTATGGCTCTCACTATGCGTAAGGGTAGTGACAACGCGGCATTCTTCTCGGCTAATTCTACTCAAAAAGCTAAAACCTTTGGTAACACACCAGAAGCTAAAGAAGCTGAAACCAATTACCGTTTGGGCACACAATTGCCTTATCTGTTTATCATTTCTCGTCTGGCGCATTACGTTAAGGTACTGCAACGCGAGCAAATTGGTGCCTGGAAAAACAAAGCTGACATACAAACCGAACTGAACAACTGGTTACGCCAGTACATTTCAGATCAGGAAAACCCACCGGCTTCAGTAAGAAGTCGTCGCCCACTCAAGTCTGCAAACATTGAGGTTTCGGATGTTGAAGGCGATCCAGGTTGGTATTCAGTTTCACTAAGTGTCGTGCCGCATTTCAAATACATGGGTGCGAACTTCACGCTGTCACTAAAAGGTAAATTGGATAAAGAGTAAGTTTTAAAATGGATGTGCGCCTCTGTAACAGAGGCGCCTTTTCTCCGTCAAAGGATTGACAGCAGACCATACGACAAACAATCCCGGTTATAACTCCCATCTAACCGCTGTTTAC
>CALISW010000028.1 GCA_938041655.1 uncultured Thiotrichales bacterium
GAACCGGGTGCGATGATCATGCGTGTCTGGCCGAGCAACATTCGCTTTGGTAGTTTTGAATACTATTACTACCAACAACGTTTTGATGATCTGAAACTACTCGCCGACTACACCATAGACAATCATTTCTCCGAGCTAAAGGATGCTGACAACCCCTACCTTGAGTTACTTAAGGCTGTCGTTGATAGTACTGCAAAACTCATGGTGGAATGGCAAGCCGTTGGTTTTGCCCATGGTGTAATGAATACCGACAATATGTCTATACATGGTATTACGATTGATTATGGACCATTCGGTTTTCTTGACGCTTATGACCCGGGCTTTATTTGCAATCACTCCGATCATTCAGGACGTTATGCCTTTAACATGCAGCCGCAAATCGCACTGTTTAATCTTAGCTGTCTGGCACAAGCGATGCTGCCGCTGTTTGATGAAACACCGGAAACATCAGCGGAACTTGCCAGTGCGGAACTCAAAGGCTTTCAAACCACCTTTGAAAAACTCTACCTGGAGAAAATGTGTGCGAAATTGGGTTTGGAACTCACTCACGAGCAAGACCAACAGTTAGTGAACACCCTGTTACAAGCTATGGCAGATCAAAAATCTGACTACACGCTGACCTTCCGAGCATTGAGCCACTATCAACCTGGAAGCGCTGATGTCATCACGGGTTATTTCAAGGACCTTGAAGCGATGCTAGCCTGGCTTGAGCTGTATGATCTGCGATTAGCCAAAGAGAGCATCAGCGTAGAACAGCGCCATGAAAACATGCTGGCACTGAATCCGAAATTCATACTGCGCAATTACATCGCTGAAAATGCGATTAGAAAAGCCGAAGATGAGCATGATTACTCTGAAATTGATCGCCTTATGCATGTTCTAGCCACACCTTATGCTGAGCATCCTGGGCATGCTGACCTTACTGAAACACCACCAGACTGGGCCAGCGGCATCTCAATTAGCTGCTCTTCCTAAGTTCTCTGGAAGTATCAGCCTATAGACTGGTATAATCTCGCGACGCCAGCCTATCTGTCTGCGCAATACAAAAATAAACCAAATACCCGGAAAGTTGATGAGCAAAATACTATATACCTATACCGATGAAGCCCCTGCACTGGCAACCCATTCTTTTTTACCGATTATCCAGGCCTTTACCTCCGTGTCTGGTGTTGATGTAGAAACTCGTGACATCTCACTTGCCGCCCGCATACTTTCACAATTTCCAGATGTATTAAGCAAAGAACAACAAACACCTGATGCTTTGGCAGAACTAGGCAAGCTGGCGAAAACGCCGGAAGCCAACATAATTAAGCTGCCGAACATTAGTGCCTCTGTGCCGCAACTGCTCGCTGCCATCAAAGAACTGCAAGATGACGGCTACCCACTGCCTGAATATCCTGAAGAGCCAGCCAATAAAAAAGAAGAAGAAACTCGAGCCAGATACGACAGTGTTAAAGGCAGCGCGGTCAACCCCGTATTACGTGAAGGCAACTCGGATCGACGTGCCCCAGCTTCCGTTAAAAATTACGCCAAAAAGAACCCGCACCGCATGGGTAAATGGAGTCCGGATTCAAAATCACATGTAGACCATATGACCCATGGCGATTTCTACGGCAGTGAAAAATCTCTCATTGCTGATAAAAAGACGACAATACGTTTTGTGCATACCGACACTAACGGCAAAGAGCATGAACTACGTGCACCGCTAACCCTTCAGCCCGGCGAAATATTCGATAGTGCAATCGCCAGCTACACCGCCATGACTAACTTCTTTACTGACGCGATAGCCGATGCCAAAGACAAAGGCGTGCTCATGTCAGTACACATGAAAGCAACCATGATGAAAGTCTCTGACCCGGTTATTTTTGGTCATAGCGTACGCGCTTACTACAAGACCGTATACGACAAATACGAAAGCCTGTTTGATGAACTCAATATTTCTCCCAACAACGGTGTCGGTGAAATCTACAGTAAAATCGGTGAACTACCTGAAGCAAAACAAGCTGAGATAAAAGCAGACATTGAAGCCGTGTATAAAACACAACCCCCATTGGCGATGGTGAATTCTGACAAAGGCATTACCAACCTGCATGTACCCAGTGATGTCATTATTGACGCATCAATGCCGGCTGCTATTCGCAGCTCAGGAAAAATGTGGGGGCCGGATGGCGAACTGCACGACACCAAGTTCTGCATTCCTGGCCGCACCTATTCGAAGATGTATCAGGTAGTAATTGAAGACTGTATCGCAAACGGAGCCTATGATCCCACCACAATGGGTACAGTACAAAACATCGGTCTAATGGCACAAAAAGCTGAAGAATATGGCTCGCACGACAAAACCTTTGAGCTTGAATCTGGTGGCAATGTAAAAATCATCGATCAAGATAACAACGTGCTACTTAGCCACAACGTTGAGCAGCGCGATATATGTCGTAGCTGCCAAACCAAAGATGCGCCGATTCGTGACTGGGTTAAACTTGCCGTGAGTCGCTCACGACTTAGCGGCCTGCCTATCATTTTTTGGTTAGACAAAGCCCGTGCTCACGATGCCAACCTGATCAATAAAGTTCACGAATATATAACTGATCATGATATTGATGGCCTGGACGTTTACATCATGTCGCCTGTTGATGCCATGCAGTTCACGCTAGATCGCGTACGCGCAGGCAAAGATACTATTGCGGTGACTGGCAACGTCTTACGTGATTATTTGACTGACTTGTTCCCGATTCTCGAACTGGGCACCAGCGCAAAAATGCTCTCAATCGTGCCACTTATGAACGGTGGTGGCTTATTTGAAACCGGTGCTGGCGGCTCTGCTCCAAAGCACGTTCAGCAATTTGAAAGTGAAAACCATTTACGCTGGAACTCATTGGGCGAATTCCTCGCCTTGTCTGCCTCACTGGAACATTTAAGTGAGGTTACAGGCAATAAAGGGGCAAAAATTCTAGCTGAAACACTGGATGACGCTACTGGCAAGCACTTAATTGAAAACAAAGGCCCATCACGCAAAGTAAATGAAATTGATAACCGTGGTAGTCACTATTATCTCGCCTCTTACTGGTCACGCGCCCTGGCCAAACAAAAGGCGAATAAAGATCTAGCTGCACGTTTCAGCAAATTAGCTGATGCACTGGAAGCCAATGAGTCTAAAATCATGGCTGAGCTAAACGCTGTGCAAGGCTCGCCGGTTGATACCAAGGGCTACTATTCTTGTGATAAATCTGTATTAGATAAAGAGATGCGCCCCAGCAAGACCTTGAACGACATCTTGGCAACTCTTTAAAGCACAAGAATCAATTAACACAATGTTAACACCCTCTCGTAGATCTGCGAGAGGGTTACAACCTATCCGCGGGGCTTTGCACCGGAGGCACGCCAGGACTGTTTAACACGTGTGTGTAAATCATGGTTGTTGATACATCCGCATGGCCCAATAACTCCTGAACCGTTCGTATATCTGTACCCGTTTCTAATAAGTGCGTGGCGAATGAATGTCGCAGCACGTGAGTAGAAACCGTCTTTGGAATTTTCGCCTTTCTTGCGGCATTTCTAATTTGCTTTTGCAAAGAGGTCTCATGAATATGGTGACGCCGCACTTTTCCAGAACGTTGATCTGTTGAAATACGAGTTGCTGCAAACACATATTGCCAATGCCAGCTTTTGGAGTCATGAGGATATTTTTTGAGTAAACCGTTGGGCATATAAACCTCACCATAGCCATCCTCTACATCTCGTATATATTGCAGCTCTCTATTTTTTAAATGCTCTTCAAGATCTTGTTTGTATCGTAACGGCAAAGGCACCACACGATCTTTCCCTCCCTTCCCATCTCTTACCGTGATTCTGTTCTTGGACAACTCTACATCTTTCACTCGCAAGCGAACACATTCCATCAGTCGCATACCGGAGCCATACATCAAACCCGCCATCAATAGCGAATTGCCATTGAGCTCTGCCAGTAACAATTTTATTTCTTCTACTGTTAATACCACCGGTAATTTTTTCTGTCTTTTGGAAGAGACGAATTCAAGATCACCAAGCTCCCTACTGAGCACATACTTAAAGAAAAATGCAATTGCCGTTAAAGCCAACCTTTGAGTACTTGAGCTGACATTATTTTTCATTACCAGCCTGGTTATAAACGCCTGAACTTCCAAATCACCCAATTCATCAGTTGGCTTACCTCGCTGCAAGGACAGGAATCGATTAATCCAATGAATATAGGATTGCTCAGTACGCATCGCCATTTGACGTAGACGAATTGATGTAACAATCCGATCAATCATCCCGGGATAGTGTTTCTCAACGGATTCATAACGCTTAATTGAACTGTCTTCCGATAAGTTATCTGTTTTAAGCTCATTCGGAACAGGCTCGCGTTTTAAGGTGTGATGCTCAGTACTGATGGTGTATGAATGATCATGCCATGAGCCCCACTCAAACTGTTTAGCCCAATCCAAGGCCAACACCTCGACTAACATAATTCTCAAAGCCTCAATCATTTGACGAAATTGCCAGTCAGTTACCTGTCTGTTTCGCCCTTCTAGTTCCAAATATGCTGTCAGATCATCGGCATTGATTGATGAAAATGCCTTACCTTCTAGGTGCTTCTTAAACTTCTCAACATGTCGCGCGTAATACTGCTTCCTATTTTGCTGGTGTACACGCTTATCTAGCAACTTGTTATATTTATGCCAGTTCGACGATTTTAGTGATTTTTTACGGCTTTTTAACTCGTTTTCAGAGCTTTTATTGACTTCTGCTGAATTATCCATTGCTGTATAGTAATGGACTATACGGACGCTGTCTAGTTTTGTACTATACAGAGTCTGTCTAGTTTACTGTTAGGCGGTTTTAAATAATGAGTAAAGAAATATCTCGAGCAAAATTATTAAACTCAATACCTTCTAGCCGTTATGAAATCTTACTTAAAAATACCGAAGCACCAAAACAAGGAGATATCGTAACCCTCGACCAAGCCTTTACCAACTCACAAGGTCAAGCTATGGTATTAGTCTATTGCATGGGTGAGAACGAAACTTACCGCTATGAGGCACAAGTCTATGAATCGGAGTTAGGCCCAAATCTTTGATGCATCTAAAAAAATGAAATACAAAAATAAATCGCCTAACAAGGCGCGCAAACCGCTCCCTCCGGTCACTACGATTCCAAAAACGCTAGCGCGTCTTTGGAACCATTTCGCGCAACGTTACATGCATGAAAAATAAAAACAGCCTTATTTATACATGCTCTGCTCATTCTTCTCAGAATCGAGAATACCCTCCTACTCTGGAATCAGCAGCGTTTACCGAATGCGCTGCTAGTAGCATGTACTGTAAATAATGAGTAAAGTTTCACAGTCATATGCTGCACGTGGGTTAAGATATAACTTGGTCAGTGCAAACTAAGAGCCTTTGGGTATGAACAACAATCACAGTCCGTGGACTCAATTAATACTGTTGGCAACCGCATGTAACAAGGCGCTCAAGCCGTTCGTTTCACTCACTCGGAT
>CALISW010000029.1 GCA_938041655.1 uncultured Thiotrichales bacterium
TGCCCCGGAGACTTCATGACAATTAACAGGCGAGAGGCATTGAAAGTAGTGGCAGCCACTACTGTGCTTGGCAGTACCCCCCTTGGTAGCGTTTTTGCCCAAACAAAACAAACTGATGTTATCGTCATCGGCGCTGGATTATCTGGTCTCAACGCGGCCCTCAACCTTGAAGATGCGGGTTTTAATGTCAGGGTATTAGAGGGTAGTTCACGAATTGGCGGTCGATTATACACTGCACCAGAGTCAGAAGTACCAGGCCATCCAGAATTGGGCGGTAGTGGAATTGGTAGTTCATACGCTCGTATTTTATATGCTGCTAAACGCTTCAAGGTGCCAATGGAAGCATCGCGTCCTCGAACCGAGCCAAGACACGGCGAACTAATGTATCACGTGCGTGGTTCCGGAATACAATTAGATGAGTGGTCACAACATACGTTGAATCCATTCTCAGATGAAAATCGTCGTAAAGCGAAACTCAGTTCGTTTCAATATTCCATCTATAAAAATAATCCCTTGCCTAAAGGAGATTTGCAAGCTTGGCAGAATGGACAGTTTGCTGACCATGATATTTCTGTATATGACTATGCCAAAGCGCAGGGTATTTCTCCGCAGGCGATACAGTTAGCATTAGGAACGAATATGAGTTATGGCTCCAGTGCGCATGATCTCTCAATGCTAATGGGCTATCAAAGTAGTAATATGATCCGTACTCTTTATTCTGGTCCGAATGCATCTTCGTCAGGGCCGATGGCTGCAAAGGACGGCAACCAACGTATACCTGAAGCAATTGCAGCAGGGCTGAAGTCTGAAGTAATTCTGGATCAACATATTCGAGCGATACATTCCAATTCTGATGGTATAAAAGTTACTGCGAGTAACGGCAAAACATATCAAGCCAAATTTTGTATTTGTACACTGCCTTTTAGCGCACTCCGGCATGTAAAAATTGAACCATACTTAGAAGGCATACAAGCAAAAGCTGTCCAACAATTGCAATACACGCCAGTATTTCAGGCGCATTTTATTCCTACCCGGGAGTTTTGGCTTGAAGATAAACTACCTCCCAGTATGTGGACTGATCGAACGCCAGGTCGGTTTATGGCATTGAAAAATGATCCTGCTTCACCCGATCGAATAACAAGTTATCTTGCGTTCGTGAATGGCACCATGGCGAAATACCTGGATCGACTAACCCCTGAGCACGCAACGCAGGCTATATTAAGCGACCTGCAAAAAATGCGTCCTGCTACCGAAGGTGCCTTGAAACCAGTGAAGGTATGGTCATGGAACAGAAATCCGTTTGCAGGAGGTGCTTACGCCTACTGGGGGCCTGGGCAGATCACAACGTTCTCTCGGGAAATGCGTGAACCTTGGCAGAGAATTCATTTCGCCGGAGAGCATACGGCGGTTGTAAATCGTGGCATGGAAGGGGCTATGGAATCTGGAGAGCGAGCAGCTATAGAGGTGATGGAGCGCTTGATCTAACTTACATTGAATAATGTTAATGAAAAAACTTAATGAGGTCTAAACATGACAAATAAAATAAAATTACTAATTATCTTTTTACTCGTCTGTCCGCACTTAACTTCCTGTGTCAGCACAAATGTTGTGGAGGATAAAGTCGCTACTCCGACATCAGATTTGATGCAGATCAAGCAGTGGTGGAACGGCGATTACGATAATAGCAAGCAGCTAGCTAAGCTGATTGCTAAAGGAAAACCAGTCTGGAGAAAGGATGGCACCGGAAAGGGTGGTCATATTGAAGTAGCTTCACATTATCGGCCGGTTGATCTTCCCGCATTTGGCGAACACGTTATTTATGTTGAAGAAACCAAGCATGGAGAATCTGACAATATTTTTCGGCAGCGTATTTACACGCTTAGTGTGGATGATGAGATCAATGCAGTTCGTGTAAAGTTGTGGTACTTCAATGACAAAGAAAAATATGTAGGTGCCTGGCGAGATCTGGCAAAGCTTAATGATCTAACTCCTGCAGATATGTTTCCACTTCAAGATGGTTGTGATTTGATTGCTCAGCGCAAAGACAACAAAATTCATATGCCGATGCCTGATAAAGACTGTGTTTTTGGCGAAAAGTACTTCAATTATCAAGTGTTGCTGGGGCCAGATAGTTTCTGGTTTAGAGATAGAATCATGAATGTGGCGGATGACACTGTGAATGAATCAGCAGGCGACTTTACCTACCATGAGCTTGATCGAGTAGTAAACTAGTATTCCGGCATTATTATTATGAAGCCTGGATTATTAGCTACCGCATTACTTGTGATGTCGCTGTGTTCTTGCGCAGTCAATAAATCAATTGGTCCGGCTAAAGTCTCTGATTGTGTTGATGCTGGATCAGTCGATAGTTGTGTGCTGAAGTATATTGATCAGAATTTAGCCGTAATCTCCGATGATGTTGCCTGGATAAGTTCTGCTGTTGAATATTCTTATGCATTGCGCGCCTACGACCGTGGAGAACAATCAGTTTCAATTTTGGATAGTGCGTTGAAGCGCTCAGCCAAGATACAAAGCTTGAAGCAAAAAACAAATGCACTTTACGAAATTGCGGTCGCAGTAACTGATAGCAATGATAGTTCGCGCGCCAAGGAAATTATTTCTGTGGGCAGTCTGTCCGCACGACAAATAGATGATAGTGAATCCAGGTCAGACAGTTTAGCCAAATTTTCTGTGCTGTTAATCAAGGCTGGAGAGCTTGATGCGGGTATGCGTCAGCTGGATTCACTGCCGCAGCATAGCGATAATCTGGCAGCCTTTAAGGCGCGGGCATTTAAAGACGTTGCGGTTTATTTTGCTGAAAAAAAACAGATCGACACAGCGGTCGAAGTGATTGAGGCAGTTGATTATGGGCTGACGTATTATCAGTCAATAGCTAGAACCGAACTTGCCACAATGGCGAACGGTTTAGGATTGAATGAAATAGCACGCGGTTTGTTGCATGACGCAGAGAGTATTGCTCGTGCTCAGAGTGACGGATACTTTATAGCCGGCGCGTTGAGAGATGCTGCGGAGGCCTATTTTTTTGAAGGACAGAACGAGAGAGCGCTTGAGCTTTTTAATGATGCTCGCTCAGCGGCTCTGTTAGCTCGTACGCCTCAACACCGTGCACGCGCCATGAGTCGTATAGCAACGACATTGGGCGATATTGGAATGTATGACGAAGCAGCTGAGATATTTCCAGACGCACTGCAGCTCCTGCAGAGTGAAGAATCTGAACAAATGCTGAATTACTCACTATATGAGATTACAGGCTCTGCAGCATTCGCTGGAGATTTCGAGACAGCGTTCACCAATCTGGATTCAATTTCTGATGAGGGTTTTGGTTCAGCACAATCGTTAAAAAACGCGGCGATACGCGATATTGCCTGGGGTCTAACCAGACATGGTCGGGTCAAAGAAGCATTAGATCTTTCGGATACGGTGCAAACACCCAGAGAAAAAGTTCAGCTGTTGAGTCGTGTTTTACGTCTGCTCAAACAACCTGATATGCCGGCGTTTTCTCGTTACTTATAGGCAACAATACACAATTGATCTATGGGTTTAGGTGTTGTTTTTAAGGTAGAGTATAATCGCTGCACGGTCTTCTGGTTTTTCAACACCGACAAATGCCATAATCGTGCCTGGAACATAATCACTAGGCTTGATCAAAAACTGGTCAAGCGTCTCTTCATTCCACTTGATATTCGATCCTGACATTTCCTCAGAATAGGCAAAGTCAGGTTTCATACCTGCTTGTGAATCAAAAAGGGCGTTAAGGTTGGGTCCTACCAGATGACCGCCATCTAGCTCCAGAGTATGGCAGGCTCTGCATTGTAAGAATAATATTTTGCCTTTGCGTAGCAGTTTGGCTTCATCGATTTCAACATTTGTATTCGCTACTGTGACTGCAGCTGCAACAGTTGCGCTGTCTATTTCATCAGTTTTCTTCGCTTCGGGAGATTCTGATGCAACAATTTTCGCTGGGGCTGGAGCATTGGGCGGGTGGTTTTGATCATTATCATTATTGCAGCCAGACAATGCCATGATTGCGACAAGAGAAAATATAATTCTTAGGTTGGGTTTTATCATTTATCTATCCAAAGTTCGTTATTGTTATTGTAGTGTTTCGTAAGGTTCTCTGAACTCATAACCATCGAGGTGACAGTAGACCAGAAGTTCATGCATTTTCATTCCCAGTGAACGGGAGTTGGAGTCGTTTACTGAATAGGCGAGTGAAGTTTGTTCTCCCTTGTTGCGAATCGACAGGAAAATGAAATCAGGTCGCGATGTATAAAAGGGGTATTCTTTATCGCGCATTAATATAGTGAATTCTGCGCCGTCACTGTCTCG
>CALISW010000030.1 GCA_938041655.1 uncultured Thiotrichales bacterium
CAAGCGACCACCAATCACAAACGTCGGATCCAACTCGCCGGCTGCCAGCACGTTGGCTAACAGGCTGGTGGTCGTGGTTTTACCGTGCGTACCAGCGACTGCAATACCTTCTCGGAAACGCATCAACTCAGCCAGCATTTCCGCTCGTGGAATTATCGGTATACGTGCGGCTCTGGCCGCAATAATCTCTTCATTGGTTTCATCAATCGCACTGGATACAACCAATACGGATGCACCTTCAATTTGTTCAGCATGATGACCGAGATAAACCGTAGCACCTCGCTCCACCAAACGTTCGGTCACCGAATTCGTAGCAATATCGGAACCACTCACCTCATAACCGAGGTTGAGCAACACTTCAGCAATTCCACCCATACCGGAACCACCAATCCCGACAAAGTGGATTCGGCCTATTCTGGTGAGTGCAATTGATTCGGTCAGGTCTTTCATGCAGCCATCGCCTCCGAATCTCCGAGACAAATACTGGCGACACGTTCTGCCGATTTTTCCTGGCGTTGGGCGTATGCATTTTCACCCATCTTCATAAGTTGCTGACGATCACTCAATAACTCTCGCAACAGATCAGCCAAGATTTCCGCGTTGAGTTCATCATCGCGAATCATGATTGCCGCCTGATGGTCAACCAATATACTGGCATTGACTGCCTGATGATCATCCACAGCGTGTGGGTACGGCACTAGCACCGAGGCAAGACCAGCATGCATAAATTCGGTAACACTCAAGGCACCAGCACGCGCGATGACCAAATCGGCACGACTGTATTGAGCAGCCATATCATCCACAAAACCAACCACCTCGGCCTCAAGATTGAGCGAGCTATAAATCTTAGCCGTCGATGCTTCTTGTTTGACACCGGTTTGGTGATACACATCGGGCCGTCTCTCTTCACTTAATAACGCCAATGCTTGCGGTACAACCTGATTTAACTTTTGCGCACCCAAACTGCCACCAAAAACAAAAACACGCATCGGCCCGCGACGATGACGCAGTCTCTGCATCACTGGCGTGATATTTTCTATTGCTTCGCGCACCGGGTTTCCAACATGAGTCGCTGCTAGACCCAATTCTGTGAAACTTCCTTTAAAGCCTTCCAGTACCGTTGCACCCAGCTTTGCCAGGTAGCGATTAGTCATACCAGGGATTGCGTTTTGTTCCTGAATAATTAAACGACGTCGCATCAATACCGCAGCCAGACCACCAGGGCCTGAGGCAAAACCACCCAGGCCAAGTATGGCTTGAGGTTCAATACTGGCGATTAATTTACCGGCCTGAAATACAGCGGAACCAAGTTTGAACGGCATCATCAGCTTGCTCCACAAACCTTTGCCTCGCACACCCTTAATCGTTAAGCCGACAAACTCTATATTTTTCTTACGTACCAAGTCTTCTTCCATACCACCGTTCGAGCCTAGCCAAACGACAGGCACCTGACGTTGGCGCAATGACTCTGCCACCGCTAGCGCCGGAAAAATGTGGCCGCCAGTGCCACCAGCCATAATCAAGACAGGAGAGCTCTGACTCATCGCCTTGCCTCCATCTTGCGGCTGACTACCAAAGGAGCAAGTTGTGTCTCGTAATGCACACGCAATAACAATGCAGCCGCCACACACATGACCACCATGGCGCTTCCGCCCTGACTCATAAACGGCAGGATCAAGCCTTTGGTTGGCAACACACCCATGTTAACGCCGATATTTACCAGTGCCTGCAAACCGATCCAGAGGCTAATGCCATAGGCGAGATAGGCACCGAATTTTTGCTCGGCCATATCGGCAGCCGCCCCAATTTGAAAACCACGCACTACAACGATGGCATATAACATGAGCAGCAGAAACACACCGACCAGTCCAAGCTCTTCTGCCAGCACCGCAAAAAGAAAATCGTTCGACTGCTCAGGCAGATAATGCATCTTCTGCACACTTCCACCTAAACCTACTCCAAACCAGGAACCAGAGCCTATCGCAATCAACGACTGTATCAATTGATAACCATCACCACTGGCGCTCTGCCAGGGATCCATGAAACTCATCAAACGTCGCACTCGATACGGCGCCATCAACATCACCATGGTCATTACACCAACCGCCGTGATCAGCACCGACATAAATGGTAGCAATCTCACACCCGCCATAAAAATCATGCCTAATGACAAACACATCAACACTACGGCCGCACCCATATCAGGCTCCAGTACCAACAGAGCCGCCACCACACTGACCAGCATTAATGGCGCAACAAAGGCCCAGGCTTTTTCACGCAGACTTTGCCTGTGTCGAACCAAATAACCTGCCAGGTACATAGCGATCAGCAACTTTGCTATTTCAGAGACCTGCACGGTAACCAAACCCAGATCCAGCCAACGCAAGGCACCGTTTGAGCGCACCCCGAGGCCCGGAATATACAAAATTAATAACAGGCACAAGGCAATGCCCCACAACCATTTGTCTGCAAGCTGCCACATCGACAATGGCAAACGATAGGCACAGAATGCCGCAAACAAACCAATAGCAACATATAAAGACTGGCGTTTAAATATAGCAAGTGGATCGCCGGTGTTATGTTCAGCAAGCGCTATCGACGCCGAGGCCAACATCACCAAACCGAACACAATCAGCGTGCCCAGCGACATCAGCAACACCAGATCCAGTGTGTGCACATCCTGCTGAGTATGTCGTTTAATACTTGCCATGATTATTGATTCACCTGCAAACCATTAACCAAACGGATAAAAACATCGCCGCGTTCGGTATAATTGGAAAACATATCAAAACTGGCACACGCCGGAGACAGCATCACCACATCACCGCTGTCTGCAATTTCATTGGCATGAAACACAGCCGCGGGTAAATCATCCACACGAATCACTTCACAGGCATCACTCAACACCAACTCGAGTTGATCGGCATCCTCACCAAATAATATGGCGGTTTTAATCGTGCTTGCAGCCACCGTGGTTAACGGCGTCAAGTCTGCCCCTTTAGCTTGACCACCCGCAAGCAAGATGACCGGGGTATCCATACCTTGTAAAGCGGCTTGAGTAGCACCCACATTGGTTGCCTTGGAATCATTGATCCAGGTAACACCGTTAATATCAGCGACCCATTGAGTGCGATGTGACAAGCCTTGATAATTTCTTAACGCCGACAACATGCTCACCATCGGAATATTTACCGCCTGACCTAGTGCCAGAGCTGCCAGAGCATTAGCAATATTATGTCGACCCAATATTTTCAACTCATTGACTGGCAACAATGCTGTTTCACCTTGCGCCAACCACTCAGTCTGATCGATTTTAATCAAGCCAAAATGATTTTCATCCGGTCTATCCAGGCCAAAACTAATTGAATGGGTAGAGCCAGCTAACTCACGCGCCTGCATATCATCGCGGTTAATAATTTGATGTGCCGCTTGCTTGTAGACTTTTGCTTTTGCCTCGATGTAATCTGGCAAGCCGTCATAGCGATCCATGTGATCTTCACTAATATTAAGGACTACCGCTGCCGCTGGCTTTAATGAGTAAGTAGATTCGAGCTGAAAACTGGATAACTCAAGTATATAAAGCTCAGCCTCTTCCTGATCAATCAAATCCAGTGCTGCAACACCATAATTACCACCCAAGCGTGAATCGATATTCGCGCTTTGTGCCATCTGCTGCAGCAAATCCACTACCGTGCTTTTACCATTGGATCCGGTCACCGCAATCACCGGTGCATTTACCACCCGTGCAAATACTTCAATGTCACAAATAACCTCAACGCCAGCAGCTATCGCTGCTGCTACCGCTGGTTGCTTTCTCGATATTCCCGGACTCAGCACGATGGTTTCATAATCAAGAAATTTATCTTCGTTAAACGATCCCAGGTGCAATGTCATCTCGGGATAGGTTTGACGCAACAAAGTTTCATCAGCACCACACACGCGCTCATCAGCAAGTCCAAAAGCAATTTCGTTTTGATATAAATAACGCGCGACTGCCTGCCCGGTAACCCCCAGACCAACGATTAAAATTTTAGCCATCGCAACTTCCTCGACTTCCCATTGATAGACAGATAACGCCATCTCAGCGCACCTTCAAGGTCGCCAAACCGACCAAGACCAAAATTACTGTGATGATCCAGAACCGTACAATCACGCGCGGCTCGGGCCAGCCCTTCAATTCAAAATGATGATGTATCGGTGCCATACGAAAAATACGCTTACCGGTTAGCTTGAATGACGCCACCTGTAAGATCACAGACACCGCCTCCATCACAAACACGCCACCCATAATCATTAACACCAGCTCCTGCCGGCAAACCACAGCAACAATACCCAGCGCTGCACCTAAACCAAGTGAGCCAACATCACCCATAAATACTTGTGCCGGATAGGTGTTAAACCACAGAAAACCAAGCCCCGATCCAACCAGTGCGGCACAAAATATAGAGACTTCACCCACCCCGACCAGATGCGGCAAGTTCAGGTAATCCGAGAAAAATGCATGCCCGGTTACATAGGTAATCAAACCTAACGCGCCGGCAACCAGGACAGTAGGCAAGATCGCCAGCCCGTCGAGGCCATCAGTTAAATTCACCGCATTACTGGTACCCACTACCACCAACCACACGAACGGGATATAAAAAATCCCCAATGGAATAACGAGATACTTAAAGACAGGTATTAGTAATTCTGTTTCAGCCGCCTGGGTGGCAGTCTGATACAAATAAATACCGGCAAGCAGTGCAATCATGGTCTGCCAAAACATCTTGCGCCTGGCTGTCAGTCCTTTGGAATTACCAAAGCGTAACTTGAGAGAATCGTCGATGGCGCCAACCGCACCATTGCCCAGGGTTACCAGTAGTACCACCCAGACATAGCGATTGCTCAGATCACTCCATAACAAGGTCGCAATTCCGACCGACAGCAAAATCAACACACCGCCCATAGTGGGTGTGCCTGCTTTAACCATATGCGACTCTGGTCCATCCGTTCTCACTTGCTGACCAAAACGCAACTCGGTTAAATAGCTAATTACCTTGGGGCCAAAAAACAACGCAATCAATAATGCGGTCAGCACCGACATAATCGCGCGCATGGTGATGAAATCGAAAGCACGCAATACACTAAAGTCTTCACTGAGCATTTGTAACAAACTATGCAGCATGATCTTGATCCTCTACTGCATCAGCTTGCATACCCGCTAAAGAATCGATGACTTTTTCCATGGTCATCGAACGTGAGCCCTTGACAAGTACCGAGCAGGCACCATCCAAATACTCGTATAACTTGTCAGCCAGGTCATCATGCTGCGCAAAATGATGTGCATCACCAATGAAAGAAGCATGCGTCGCTTTAGTCATTTCGCCCAGAGTGAGCAACGTATCAACACCGGCTTCACTTGCCACCCTGCCAATTTCACGATGCAAACGTTCGCCGTCTTCACCGAGTTCAGCCATATCACCCATGACCAACACTTTGTAACCCTTTTCAGATGCTAAAACCTCAATCGCAGCGCGCATTGAACCGGGGTTGGCATTGTAGGAATCATCAATCAATTGACTGCCTTTGGGGCCTGTTCTGGTATGCAAGCGCCCGGCCACAGGCTGCATCTTTTCCAGCCCGCGAATAATGCTTCTGGTAGGCACTCCAAAACCGACTGCAGCCGCAATCGCTGCCGATGCATTCATGACATTATGCTTGCCACGCAATGCCATCTGTACCTTGAATAACTCATTCTCACTACGAAACATAATGGGGTCATGCATCTCGATCTTGACCCCGGCGTCTCTCGACTCACCAAAGGTCAGTACGCGATAGCTACGCGCCAGCCATTGCCAGTAGTCTGAAAAATTATCATCTGCATTAATCACCGCCAGACCATTAATATCCAGCCCTTCAAAAATCTCGCCTTTACTCGCGGCAACTGTCTCGACCGAACCAAAACCCTCCAGATGCGCGGCAGCGGCATTGGTTATGACAGCAATGTCCGGCTTGGTAATACCTGTAAGTAGTGAAATATCACCCGGCTTATTAGCACCCATCTCTATCACCGCGAACTCGTGCTCATCTCGCAGTGCAAGTAATGTCAATGGCACGCCGATATGGTTATTCAGATTCCCCTTGGTCGCCAACACCTCGCCCTGCTCTGACAAAATCGAATAGAGCATCTCTTTCAGCGTTGTTTTGCCATTGCTACCAGTCAATGCCACCACAGGCCCGGCATAGCTCTGGCGCCACATGCTGGCTAGATCCAGCAACGCCTGATACGTGTCAGGCACCACGATTTGCGGTGCCTTGTGTTTTACTTTGCGATTCACGATAAAAGCGGCTGCGACATCATCAGGCGCGCTTTCAAGAAAATCGTGCGGATCAAAATTTGGTCCTGGCAAGGCAAAAAACAAACCTTCCGGATCAGGCTTGCGTGTGTCAGTGAAGACGCGCTCCACAGCAACATCACTTCCATGCATCTTGGCGCCAAGCATTTCGTTCACATGTGATAGCTGCAACCACGTCATGCGGCACGCTCCGACAGAATCGAACGAACCACATCGCGGTCATCAAATGCCAGCACTTCAGCACCAATGACTTGCTCGGCTTCATGGCCTTTACCAGCAACCAAGACACAGTCGCCCGCCTTACTGCTTTTAATGGCTTCGGCTATAGCACGACGTCTATCCAGAGTCGTACTTATCTTGGCGTTAGCTTTGCTGCCAGCCATAATTTCTTCGGCTATGCGGGCAGGATCTTCACTTCGAGGATTATCATTGGTAACGATAATACGACTGGCTAATCGAGAAGCAATCTCACCCATAACAGGGCGTTTGGCAGCATCACGGTCACCACCACAACCAAATACAGCGACTAATTCACCCTTGCAATGTTCCAGCAAGGTTTCGAGGACTTTTTCCAGTGCATCGGGCGTATGTGCATAGTCAACCACTACCAATGGTTGATTATTGCCACCAAAAGTTTCCATTCGCCCTGGCGCAGATTCAAGCTGAGCCACCAATCGAGAAATTTCATCCGTCGCAAAATCCATACAAACCAGTACGGCAATAGCTGCGAGCAAGTTGGAAGCATTAAATGAGCCAATCAATCCTGAGGTCAGATCAAGCTCGCCTAACGGAGTAGTGACCTTCATGCGCATACCACTAGCAGTCAAATGCAACTCTGTTGCAAACACACCATCCATTCCCTGCGCTTTTTGTAATCCAAATGGCGTGACTCGAACTTGACCCTGCAATTCTTTAACCCACGACAAGCCAACCGGATCATCGACATTAATGACTGCGTGAGCAATACCACATTGCGTAAACAATAATTTTTTAGCAGCGGCATAAGCCTGCATCGAGCCATGATAATCCAGATGGTCATGACTTAAGTTGGTAAACACACCAATATCGAATGACAGACCATCTACCCGCCCTTGATCCAGAGCATGAGAGGAAACCTCCATCGCAACAGCTTCACAATGTTGTGCTGACAGCCCGGACAGGGTTTGCTGCAAAGAAATAACATCAGGCGTGGTACGTACTTGCTCGACCATGCTTTCACTGGGCTTACCAACGCCTATGGTGCCAATAAATCCGCAGTTGTGGCTTTGCGCTAATAGTTGCGCAATAAAATAGGCAACTGAGGTTTTGCCGTTGGTGCCGGTAACACCTAGAAGCGTCATTTTTTCAGCCGGGTTTTCAAAATAGCGAGCAGCGATATCACCAAGCTTGCTCCGCAACTCAGGAATGACTACCACAGGTATCGATAGTTCAGGCTGATCAACTACTGCATCACTCAAGACAACGACGGCACCCGCCTGCTCTGCGCGCATGGCGTATTGCATGCCGTGCTCCTGCCCGCCCTGCAATGCAACAAAGGCATCACCAAGATTAATCTCGCGACTATCCAGTGCCATGCCGGAAATACTAATTTGACTAATGGCTGCATCAAGCTGCTCGGCTGCAAGCAACTCACTTAGCTTCATTGCTTGATGGCTAACCGTCATAAGCTTAACTCCGGCAAAGAGTTAACATAACCATCCTGCATTTCTTCTTCTGCTGGCTGAACGTTTAGCAAACGCAATGAAGAGCGCATAATTCTGGAAAATACCGGCGCTGCAATATCACCACCGGTCGCAGTGTCAGTTTTGGGGTCATCAATCATGACCACCGTAACCAGCCGTGGAGAGTTTGCTGGCGCCATGCCGGCGAAAGTGACTACGTGATGCTGATCGCTATACAGCCGGTTGATCACTTTGCGCGAAGTACCTGTTTTTCCTGAAACTCGATAGCCCTCAACCGCCGCCTTGTAACCTGTGCTTTCGGGCGAGACTACATCCTGCATCATCTCTCTGATGTACTTTGCATTCTCAGCAGAAATCACCTGCACGCCTTGCGGGATTTCATCACGAGCAACAAAAGTAATTGGTTTGCGTAAACCATTCGCGGCAATCACTGCATAGCCTTGCGCCAACTGCAACGGTGTAACACTGACGGCGTAACCAAAGCTGATCGAGGCCCGATTCATCGGATACCATTCACTGAGCTCGAGTAAATCTCCATTTGCTTCAGATGGAAAACCGCTATCGGTACTGCGACCAAACCCTATATCACTGAGCAACCCCCAGAATGATTCTTTCGGGATAGTCATTGAAACCTTGCTGGCACCAACGTTACTGGAATGACTCAGCAACGAGGCAAACGAAATAGGTCCGTAGTTGCGTGGGTCTTTGATGGTGTTTTGACCGATCTTGAAAGAACCGGGCGAGGTATCGATAATTGAATTTCTGGAATACAGGCCCGACTCAAGCGCCGCGGCGATGGTGAAAGGCTTGAAAGTAGAACCTGGCTCAAATGAATCCATCACCGCGCGGTTACGAACTCGCTCCGGCTTTTTACTCGAACCGTCGTTAGGGTTAAATGAAGGCTGGCTCGCCATCGCCAATACTTCGCCGGTAACAACATCCAGCACCACTACCGAGCCTGAACTGGCTTGATAATAATCAACCGCCTGCTTTAACTCATCGTAAGCAAGATACTGAATGCGTTCATCCAGTGACAAACGCAGTGATTGGCCGGGGCGCATTTCTTCAACCTGACTGACATGTTCAAGCACATTGTTACGACGATCACGTAACACCTTGCGCTTACCCGGGTGACCGGCAAGATATTCTTCGTAGGCCATCTCCAGCCCTTCCTGACCTTGATCTTCATAGTTGGTGTAACCCAGCACATGGGCAAAAATATCTTTTTGCGGATAGTAACGGCGATGCGCACGATCCATACCTACGCCCGGCAGATTAGCTGTTGTTATTTCTTCCAGCAAATCATAGGGCACCACTCTACTTAGATACTTTCTCGAACCAGTCTTTTCTGCCAGATCAATATTGGACGAACCAATATTCAAGATGCCCTGTAAATAGGTTTTTTGTTCTGCAGATAGCGCACTGTCTTGATTGGGTTGATACCAGACCTTGCCGATCGGCGTTGAAACCGCGAGCACTTTTCCATGTCGATCTGTAATCATGCCGCGCCTGGCGGGCAAGTTGATATGCGTATAGTGCCGTTGCTCGGCCTTGGCTTGTAAAAAATTATGCTCCAACACCTGCAATTGAAATGCACGCGCCAGCAATAAACACAGAGCCACGAGAAATAAAAATAACAACAAGCGTCGGCGCCCGTGATAGACAGAATGATTGTCGCGATACATCGTCATTTTCTGACCTTCACTATGCTGGTCTCTTTAGCTTCCGGCACTTTCATCTGTAATTTTGAGGTCGCGATTGCCTGGATCTGTCGATGAGTCGCCATGCTGTGCTGCTCCAGCAACAACTGACCCCACTCAATTTGCAACTCGTCGTATTGCTTTTCACTTTGCACCAGCTGCTGAAAAAGCTTGCGGCTTTGATGTTTGCTTTGCACTACTTCCAAACTGCTCCATGCCAGTAATGCAACCAACAAAACCAAGAGTAGTGACTGCCACTTCATACCAGTTTCTCCGCGACGCGCAGCACTGCACTGCGAGCACGTGGATTTTCTTCAAGCTCTTCTTCAGACGCCATGATGGGCTTGCCCACCAATTTCAAGGTTTGTGGTTCTGGCGGGATTGGCAGCCCGCGGGGTGGCGGTGGTGGATTAGCTTTATTGCGCATAAACCGTTTAACCAAACGATCTTCCAACGAATGAAAACTAATCACCACTAACCGCCCACCACTCTTCAACACGGCATATGCCGCTTCCAACCCCTTGGAAATTTGATTCAACTCATCATTCACTGCAATTCTGATGGCCTGAAATGAACGCGTCGCCGGATGCTTTCACTTCTCCCAGCGTGGAATAGCAGCTTTAACGATTTCCGCCAGATCAGCTGTACGGGTTATTGGCTCGAGCTGCTGACGCTTAACAATTGCAGCGGCAATACGTCGGGCAAAACGTTCCTCACCGAACTCAAAAAGTACGCTGACGATTTCTGCCTCCTGTCGTGTTGCAATCCACTCTGTTGCTGACATTCCCTGCTCCGGATTCATCCGCATATCCAGCGGACCATCTGCCTGAAAACTAAAACCACGTTCTGCCTGATCCAATTGCGGAGAAGAAACCCCCAAATCAAGCAACACACCATCTACCATTCCTGACTTACCTGATTCCTCAACACTTTTTTGAAGCGCTGAAAATTCGCTATGTACTACCAATAATCGTGGCTCGCTCGCCTTGAGCTTCATCGCTACATCAATTGCCGCAGGGTCTCGATCAAACACCATCAACCTCCCCTGCTCGCCCAGCCTGGATAAAATCTCCTGACTATGCCCGCCACGGCCAAAGGTCGCATCGAGATAAAAACCGTCTTCGTTGGTAACCAATGCATCAACCGCCCGCTGCAATAACACCGGCTGATGTTGTTTTGTGTTCATGTGCGTTTGTTGATCAACAGACTAAAGCTGCAGATCAACAAGACTTTCATTCAGTGATTCTTTGGCCTGTTCGGCACGGCGCCAGTCATCGGTCAGCTTCAGCCAGGTATCTGCATCCCAGATTTCAAAACGCTGTCCCTGCCCCACCAACATGCCGGTCTTATCCAGACCAGCATAGTCACGCAATGGTTGTGAAAGCTGGACCTTGCCCTGCGAACTGATCTCGCAATCGGTGGCATAGCCAACAATCAAGCGCTGCAGACGGCGCACATCTTTGCTAAGGTTTCCCTGTGTCATCAGTTGATTTTCAATTTCATCCCAGCGTGGTTTGGGATACATCAACAAACATTGGTCGGGATCGACCGTGATAACCAATTGATTGGCGCATTTGTCCTGGAGCTCGGAACGATATTTAGCAGGTACGGCAAAACGACCTTTTGCGTCGATACTGATTTTGCTAATACCTCTAAACACCACATGCTCCGGAAACAAGTGACAAAATACACTTTTTGCCACTTTGATACACAAAAAAGCACTATAGCACCAGAGAATGCCGTCTCCAAGCCGAAATGTGTCTCAAAAACGATTAATTTCGTGTTTAAAGACAATGACTTACGTGACTTTTCAGTTCGAGAAAAACTACCCAAAATATCACCATGCAGGGATACCCAGATAATTCAGTGAGTTAGAGTTTTGTAGCTAGAATTTACTTTAAGTTGTTTAACTTATTTCCAATTTGAGGCCTGCTTTGATAACTGTGAACCACTTCACAGTCGATCGCTGATAATTCAAATGTCGTTAAAATCGCTTAAATAACGCGAAAATGGACACTATTGTTCTAAAATACAGCAATCGTGCCATAAAAGTGAAAGTTGGAGTCGACCGATAAGCCGGGTTCTGTCGTGGACAACCATTCATCTGCGAGATTTGTCGCCAAATCCCTGTTGCAGCCTACCCGAACGCGATGCGGGCCACACCTGATGCGTTCCTATTTGGCCTTGCTCCAAAGTGGGGTTTACCTTGCCGTCATGTGTTACCACAGACGCGGTGCGCTCTTACCGCACCCTTTCAGCCTTACCTGTACCAGCGAACTGGTCATCGGCGGTCTTCTCTCTGCTGCACTGGCCGTCGGCTCACGCCGCCCAGGAGTTACCTGGCACTCTGCCCTGCGGAGCCCGGACTTTCCTCTACAACGAGTGTAGCGATTGCCTGGCCGACTCCAACTCGGAGTATACTCCGCCATCGTGAGTAAATGCGCAGTAATCTCCTTATTAATTTCATAATAACAAGCGCCATGCACGTTCACTAGAGGATAGAATATTGTCTGTGATATTTTTAATAAAAATTAGTAGCTGGATGTCAGTAAGAACAAATAATCCCGGATCCGTTTTTCTGCTGCTGCTTGCATTAGCTATGCTCAATGCTTGCGCCGTTTTGAAAGACCACGAATCAAGCGAATTATCGATACCCGTCCCTGCCAGCTGGGATGAGGATAGCGAGCAAAGTGACATCAGCTCGGCGTGGCTTGAAAGATTTAATGATGACGCTTTGCAGGAACTGGTCAAAACCACCATCAGCAATAACTACAATCAACAAATTGCCTTGAGCAGAGTGAATGCCGCCCGCAGTCAATTAGCTCTATCGCGCTCAAACCTGTGGCCACAAATTTCTGCCGGTCTAAATGCTTCACGACGCAAGAACACATTTGATATTGGTTTTGGCGTACAGCAAAACCTGAATAATAGTTTTGGACTTTCACTGGCGTCAATTAGTTGGGAAGCTGATTTATGGGGCAGACTTAGTGATCAAAACAAGGCATCACTACTCGACTATCAAGCAACCACTAATGACTACCGTAGTGCGCGCTTGTCGCTGGCGGCCAACGTCGCCAAACAATGGTTCAATGCAGTCGAAGCCAAATTACAGGTGCAACTGGCGAGCGAAACGCTGGAGAATTTCGAAGCCTCTATGGAAATTATTCAAGAAGGTTATCTGGTCGGCATCAATCAGGCACTCGATGTACATTTAGCGCGCACCAATGTAGCTAATGCAGAATCAACTTTGAATGCGCAAAAAGTCAGACAAGATACCGTGATGCGCTCGTTGCAATTACTGGCTGGTGTCTACCCCATGCCGGGCATGGCATTACCGAACGACCTACCGAGTATTACCGAGTCGGTACCCAACGGTGTACCGGCAGATCTTTTACTCAGAAGACCAGATGTAAATGCCTCGCTATTGCGCATGCAAGCCTCAGCTTCTCGAGTAGACGTTGCCAAAAAGAATCGCTTACCGGGTATCAGCCTGACCGGCTCGAGCGGCACCAGTAGTGATGAATTGAAAAACCTTCTGGATCTGGATTATTTAATCTGGTCATTGGCAGGGAATATCAGCGCACCGATTTTTCAAGGTGGCAGACTGAAAGCGAATCAGGCGCTGGCAGAATACCGCAACGATGAAGCCTTTCTGAACTATGCCAATACCGTGCTGAATGCGCTGGTGGAAATTGAAGGCACTCTGTATTCCGAACCATTGTTACTGCAGCAAGAACAGGCGCTAGCCAAAGCCGTGTCTGAATCCGAGGCAGCGGAAGAACTGGCCGAAGGACAATACTCATCAGGTCTGGTCGACATCATTACCCTGCTGGATACGCAGCGCCGTTTGTTCTCCAGTCGCAGCGCATTATTGTCACTGCGCAATCAACGCCTGCAAAACCGGATTGATTTACATCTGGCACTGGCTGGTGAATATGTTACTGAAGCTCACGCTGGTCAACTCAGCGAATAAAACTACTGCTCTGATTTGAGCGCTAACGCCAGCTCATACATTTGGTTACGCCCGCCACCGCTAAACTCGGCGGCAATCTGCGCGGCTTGCTTTACCCCTACATGAGGTAACAACAATGCCAGTAATTCACGCATGCTGGCATCATCTTCAGTATCTGCCTGAGAACCATCCACAATAACTACAAACTCGCCTTTTAAATGATCGGCTGATGAGGCCAACCATGCTTGTAATCCTGCCAGATCATCCAGTTGAATCTGCTCAAAGGTTTTGGTTAATTCTCGTGCAATCACAGCGCGTCTATCCTGACCGAACACCTCAGCCATATCATCAACGCTGGCGGTTATGCGATGGGTAGACTCGTAAAACACCAAGGTTCTGGTTTCATTCTTTAAGTGCTGTAACTGTTGCTGACGGGCGGCTTTTTTTGCCGGAAGAAAGCCCTCAAAGCAAAAGCGGGAAACCGGCAAGCCAGCCACTGAAAGTGCTGCAACCAGCGCACAAGCACCAGGCAAAGGCACCACCCGCAAACCTTGTTGACGGGCAGCTCGCACCAGTGGAAAACCCGGGTCACTAATCAACGGTGTACCTGCATCTGAAACCAATGCAACACTCTTACCCTCGCGGATCATCTCTATATGCTTACCGAGCAACTGTGCTTCATTATGTTGATGATAGCTACGGGCTTGAGTTTTGATCGAGTAATGCTGGAGCAGTTTTCCTGTTTGGCGTGTGTCTTCTGCAAGAATCAGATCCACACTCTGCAGCACTTCGATCGCTCGTTGACTGAAATCATCGAGGTTGCCAATCGGAGTTGCTACCACATAAAGACTGCCAGACGCTGAATTAGAGTCGTTACGACTTGAAAATTGTTGCTCATTCTCCGGCAAGATGTTTCTCCTGAAGTGCGGATTGCATTACACTAGTACCATTATAACAACGACGGTAATCCGCATGTTTGCTCGTATTCGAATCCTACCTGTTCTGAGTCTGTTTGCATTAGTTTTAATGCTCAATGGCTGTGCTGATCTGGAACTGCCTGGCAATAGCACTGGCTCATCCCCGCTGGATCAAGCCAGAACCTATGAAAGCGGTGGTGACTTTCAGCGTGCTGCAGACATGTACTGGCTGGCCTCGCAGCGTGCATCAGCTGGTCAGGATGTACTGTTAAAAATCAAAGCATCTGAAATGGCTTTCGCCGCTAAAAATTATAATCAGGTGCGCGCGATTACCTCCAATATCAACGAAAAAGGTCTGGCTAAAAACGAGCTAGTCAGAAAGCGTCTGGTAGAAGCCAGACTGGCACGTACCCGCGGCGACGAACAACGCGCCATCAATCTGGTTAACATTTCACCCGCTGGCCTGTCTCCTGAATTGCAACAACAACTGGCGCGTTTCCAGAGTGGTGAAATTGAAGCAGCGCAAACTTTATCTGCCAATGATCGTTCCCGTATTCACGGCCTGATGATTCAGCATCAAAAAAGCCGTGACAAAAATGACGCGGGGCTGGTTTGGCATGAACTTAATCAAATCGATGCTGCTGGTGTGCGTGGCTGGCTGGCGAACAGCAAAGACCCGCTGATTAGAGGCTGGCTGGATCTTTCCTACCAAGCCAAAACCAACCCTGAGCCGGCACAATGGCAACAAGCAAACGCTGCATGGCAACAACGTTACCGTGGACACCCTGCATTTCCCGGTGACCCGAATAGCTTCATCGTCCGCGGCGGCGTTATAGATGCCAAAGTGATAGCAGTGATGTTACCTCGCTCTGGACGTCTGGCTCGAGCTGGCCAGGTCATCCTAAACGGCATTAGTGCAGCAGGTCGTAATCTGGAAGGTAAACCGACCCCTGAAGTTCGCGTTTATGACAGCGCAGAAAACCCGCAAAATATTTATGCCTTGTATGCCACCGCAGTGCAACAAGGTGCTGATCTTGTAATTGGGCCATTTGACAAGCTCGCGGTCGACAACCTGGCGCGTCAGCGTTTAACCGTACCGGTGCTGGCGCTCAATCACGCTGTTACCGAGCAGCTCTTCAACCCTAACCTGTTTCAGTTCGGACTAATCCCGGAAGATGAAGCCATTGCTGTGGCTGAAAATATGTATCAGGACGGTTACACCAATGTGATCGCTTTTGCTCCTGAATCTGCCTGGGGTAAACGACTGGCCACCACTTTTGAAGAAAAGTTTACCGAGCTGGGTGGCACCGTGCTGGAAAGCGGTTACTACGACGGTCGCGCTAACGACTACTCGGATACCATCGTACGTGTACTACAAGTCGAAAAAGGTGAAGAACGCCATACCGGCTATCGTCGCGAAGACGTTGAAGCTATTTTTGTGGCGGCGAACTCACGTCAGGCACGCTTGTTTAAACCATTACTGGAATTTCATTTTGCCGAAGACCTGGAGGTTTACACAACTTCTTCCAGCTACTCTGGCATCCCGAGTAGTAATGAAGACCGTGACCTGAACTCTATTAACTATCTGGAAATGCCCTGGTTCCTTGGTCTGGACCCTGACAGCAAAGATGCTGTGCCCGCTCCAGAAGAATTGATCGGTGATGATCGTTTTTATCCACGTCTGTTTGCTTTTGGCGTCGATGCTTATCGCCTGGCTCCGTTGGTACGACAACTACTGGTCTCTCCCGAGGCAAGCTATTACGGCTATACCGGCCAGGTTAGTGCCGGCGTACAAAACAAGCTGAACCATCAATTGTTGCGCGCCACCTTTGAACGAGGCGAGACAAAAGCCTTACCTCTGGACAATAAAACCCGTGATGAAAATTACGAGATTGTTCAGGAAAAATTAAAAGAACGGTTCGAGCGTCTGGAACTGGAAGCCGAAGAAAAAATCAAAGAGGCGGAAGAAAAAGCGCTGCGGGAAGCTGCGGGAAATTAGTCTTGCTCAGTTTAAAACAAAAGCAGGGTGACTCGTCAGAACAGGATGCATTGGAGTTTTTACAACAAGCCGGTCTGAAACTCATCAGTAAAAATTTCAGCTGTAAATTTGGCGAGATTGATTTGATTATGCAAGAAGACAAAACCCTGGTATTTATCGAAGTCAGATATCGCAACACGCATAAATTTGGTGGCGCTGCTGCTTCGGTTAACCTGCAAAAGCAACGGAAAATCATACGCACTGCCGAACACTATTTACAAAAAAATTATCAACAGTTGCCTGCCTGTCGACTGGACGTAGTAGCGATAGATAAAAATAAAAAAATCGACTGGATTAAAAATGCTATTGAGGCAGCCGCATGAGTGAAAGTAACATCAGCCAAATCTTTGCCGACTCAATCGCGGTAAAATCTGCCGCAGCTGAAGTTCTGGTACCCGCCATCAACAATGCAGCTCAATTAATGGGCAATGTGCTGGAAGCAGACGGCAAGGTATTGAGTTGCGGTAACGGCGGCTCGGCTGCGGACTGTCAGCACTTTAGCGCCGAGCTGGTCAATCGTTTTGAAACTGAACGCCGTGCATTGGCGGCAATAGCCTTAACCACTGACAGTTCAGCTCTCACTTCAATTGCGAATGATTACGACTACTTGCGAATATTCTCACGCCAGGTGGAAGCGATTGGTCGCGAAGGTGATTGCTTATTGGCGATATCAACCTCAGGCAATTCAGACAATGTGCTGGAAGCCATCAATGTTGCTCATGCCAAGCAAATGTCGGTGATCTCGTTATCCGGTGGAACGGGCGGCAAGATTGCGCAAGCATTAAACGCGAACGATGTTGAAATCCGAGTGCCTTCAGATAGCACCGCCCGTATTCAGGAAGTGCACCTATTGGTGATACATGCGCTGTGCAACAGTATCGATACTCGCTTTAGCTAATCCAGATCAAACGCCGGCAGTTTGCTCGCGACCGATAAATTCTTCAGACGCACATAGCGCGGTAAACCGGCGCGATAGGGAGGATATTCTTCACCTTCAATCAATGGCAACAAGTATTCACGACAGGCTTCAGTAATACCAAAGCCGTCTTCACTAATGTAATCGCGTGGCATCATTTTTTCTACATTAGCTACATCCGCCAATGGTGCTTTAATAATTTCCCACTCGTATGGATTGTTCGACACTCTGTGAATGGCAGGCATGATGGCGTTATCACCAGCCAGTGCCATTTCTACCCCGGCCTTACCGACCGCATAGGCTTGTTCAACATCGGTTTTTGATGCCAGGTGACGGGCAGCGCGCTGCATGTAGTCAGCAACAGCCCAGTGGTATTTGTAGCCAGTCGCCTCTTTAATCATGTTGGCAACAACGGGTGCGGCGCCACCAAGCTGTGCGTGTCCAAAAGCATCGGTAGTACCCTGCTCCGCCAGAAACTTACCATCTGGCCAACTTGCACCCTCAGAAACAACAATCGAACAGAATTCGTGCTTTTCAACCGCCGCTTTGACGCGCGCTAAAAAGGCTTCCTGATCAAACTTGATCTCCGGAAATAACACCAACACGGGAATATCGTCATCCGCTGCTAAGGCGCCTGCTGCCGCTATCCAGCCAGCGTGTCGACCCATTACTTCAATCACAAAAATTTTGGTGGAAGTTTTTGCCATGGATAACACATCGAAAGACGCTTCTCTGGTCGAGACCGCGATATATTTTGCTACTGAACCAAAACCAGGACAGTTATCAGTAATCGGTAAATCGTTATCAACCGTCTTGGGTATGTGTATCGCCTGAATCGGGTAACCCATAGTTTCAGATAACTGCGAGACCTTGTGGCAAGTATCTGCTGAATCACCACCACCGTTATAGAAGAAATACCCAATATCGTGAGCCTTGAATACTTCAATCAGACGCTCATATTCGCGCTTACTCTCGTCCAGGCCCTTGAGCTTATAACGACACGAGCCAAAAGCGCCTGATGGCGTATGTCGCAGCGCTGCAATCGCCTTGTCATCCTCAAGGCTGGTATCAATCAAATCCTCTGTCAGCGCCCCGATAATTCCGTTCCGGCCCGCAAATACAGTTCCTATCTTGTCACTATTCGCTCGTGCAGTTTGAATAACGCCGCAGGCCGAGGCATTAATGACAGCGGTAACACCACCGGATTGAGCATAAAAAGCATTTTTTGGCATTTTATCTTCCTAAACAGGCAAATTAGAGGTCTTTTTCAGGTATTCAGTATGACAACAAATCAGTCGATAGGTGAATCATGAAACAAACGGTACAAATGATCAAATTCTAACCAGATAGAGCCAGAAAGCACTGTATTTGCAGGCGTAAATCTCTTAAAGTAGGCGCGATTTTAAAATCAATTATAAATTTTTAAGGAGAGGGTCATGTCACTACCTTTAGTGCCTATTATTCTTGGGCTTATCGGCCTGGTTTTTGCTTTTATGCTTTATCTTTCTATCGGCAAAGAAAAGGCCGGAGAAGGAAAAGTAGCCGAGATAGCTGCCGAAATACATAAGGGTGCAATGGTTTTCATGAAAGCCGAGTACTCTATTCTGGCTATGTTCGCACTGGTCTTACTAGTCGGCTTATTCTTTACCTTGGGTGCTGGAACAGCTCTTGCCTTTTCTATTGGCGCGATCACCTCGGCCACAGCAGGTTACATAGGTATGTTCACCGCGACCAAGGCCAACGTTCGTACGGCAGTTGCTGCACGTGACAAAGGCGCGGCTAGTGCGCTTTCTATAGCCTTTTTTGGCGGCTCGGTCATGGGTCTGACCATCGCGTCAATGGGCCTTCTAGGTCTGGGTATTCTCTATTACC